>JAQXGQ010000075.1 GCA_029006795.1 Clostridiales bacterium
GGGCAACAGCTCAAACACATCCTCGCACTGAAAACGTACCGTGTCGGAGAGCCCGTTTAATGCCGCATTTTCTGTCGCCTGATCTACTGCCAACTGGGAGGCATCCACACCAAGCACGCTCTTTGCCCCTGCAATTCCCGCATTTAAAGCAAAAGAACCTGTATGAGTAAAACAGTCTAATACTTTGGCATCCTTGCACAATCTCTGAATGGCAAGACGGTTATATTTCTGATCTAAGAAAAATCCGGTTTTCTGACCGTCCTTTACATCCACAATATATTTCACGCCGTTTTCCACAATGGGAACATTGGTGTCAAATTCTTCCCCAATGAAGCCTTTTTCACGCTCCATTCCCTCGTTTAAACGTACCTTTGCATCACTGCGCTCGTAAACTCCGCGAATAGTAATCCCGTCCTCTGCCATAATCTGTTTTAAATCCTCAATGATTTCTAACTTAAAACGGTCAATACCCAGTGCTAAAGACTCTACTACAAGCACATCGGAAAACTTATCTACCACAATTCCGGGCAAAAAATCCGCTTCCCCAAAAATCACACGGCAACTGTTTACATCTATCGTTTTCTTCCGGTACTCCCAGGCATCCCTGACACGTCCCATGATAAACTCGCTGTCTACCTCCTGCTCCATATGGCGGGTCATAAGACGCACACGGATTTTCGAATTCGTATTGATAAAACCTCTGCCCATAGGGTAGCCATCAAAATCTTTTATCATCACGATATCCCCGTTTTCAAAATTTCCAGTGATGGTATCTATCTCGTTATCAAAAATCCACATGCCGCCGGACTTTATGGTACGTCCTTCCCCTTTTTTCAATGTTACAATTGCGCTCATTTTTTCATCCTTTCCTTTCACATATCTTAATTTCTTTCATCTTAATCTCTCATATATTTTTTGTTACGACACATCTGTTCCACGATTTACGATATAAATTCCCAGGCAGACCAAAATCAAAGCTGCCACACACATGATACCAATACTGTCACCTTCTCTCAGCAAAATGGCAGATAAAATCACCCCAAACACGGGATTCATAAAGCCAAATACTGCCACTTTAGAAATCGGATTATATTTCAGTAAAATGCCCCACAGAGAATACGCCACTGCAGAGACTAGAGCAAGATAAAACAACATTGCCATTCCCGATTTCGTCACTACGGTAAGCTCTCCGCCAAAGATTAGTCCGCAGACAATCATAATCACCCCACCCGCTAAAAACTGCCAGCCGCTTAGCAGCACCGGATTTTCTTCCTTTGAATATCTTTTTAGAAAAACAGAGGAAAACGCATAAGCAATGGTGGACAGGAAAATAAATCCCTCCCCAAAAAAACTCAAACTTAAATCCAGTCCGGTTCCCGTGACATTCACAAGCACCACCCCCGCAAATCCGATGACGCAGCCAATGATTTTTGCCACTGTTAATTTTTCCTGATGAAACAAAAGGCTCGCCACTAAGATGGCAATGAACACATTCACGCCCTCAATAATAGATGCCTTCACTCCCGTGGTATTCGCCAGTCCCACATAAAAGAAAATATATTGCGCTACCGTCTGCAGCATGGAAAGTTTTATGATTTTTCCCCAGGAAGACTTTCCCGGAATTAACGGTTTGCGGTTTAATGCACTGCCAATCAGTATCGTCAAAATTCCTGCCAGAGCAAAACGGCATCCTCCAAACAAAATCTGCGTTGCCGTATCCTCCCCCACAATAGAAAAAAGTTTATATCCGATTTTAATACAGGGAAATGCGCTTCCCCAAAGGGCGCAGCAGAGCAAGGCTCCAAGCCACACCACCACTGTTTTCTGCATAAATTGTTCTCTTTCACTCATCCTGTTTTCTTTTCTCTTTTCTGCTTTCTATTTTTTCTTCGCAGTGCTCATTGTAGCACATTCCCATAAAGTTTGCCATATGCTTCGCAATAATAGAAATGCACGTTGCGAGCTCTCTATTACCATAAATTATGCCATTCCCTACAGTTTCTGTTTGCCATGTCCACGCCTCTGCTTTATAATATACTTAAAGCTGAACAGCAAACGCTGCTCATGTTCGTACAAACAGATAACAGGGGGGATACTATGGCAACCATCAGCTTATGTATGATTGTAAAAAATGAAGAAGCGATTTTAGCACGCTGCTTAGATTCCATTACGGATTTGATGGACGAGATTATCATTGTAGACACCGGCTCTACCGACCGCACCAGAGTCATTGCTTCCAGATACACAGATAAAATTTATGATTTTCCATGGAACAATGATTTCTCTGCAGCACGAAACTTTTCCTTTTCCAAAGCACAGATGGAATATATCTACACTGCCGATGCCGATGAAGTATTAGACAGTTTCAACAGAGAGCGTTTTGCCCGCCTAAAAGCTGCCATGCTCCCCGAAATCGAAATTGTCCAAATGAAATATATTACAGAGACTCCTTTTGATACGGTGCTCAATTCCCAAAAAGAATACCGCCCCAAACTGTTTAAGCGTCTGCGCACCTTTACCTGGATTGACCCCATTCACGAAACCGTACGTCTGAATCCGGTTATCTTTGACAGTGACATTGAAATTTTGCATAAACCTCAGGCACTACACAGTAAAAGAGATTTTTCTATTTTTATAAACGCCTTTCGTCACGATGGACGTTTTTCACCAAAAATCAGAAATATGTATGCAAGGGAATTGTTAAAGACCGGCGACAGCAAAGACTTTGCTGATGCCAAGAATATTTTTCTCGATATTTTGCAAAGAGATTCCTCCGAAGAGGCTATGAAAGAGGCTGCCTGTGTATTAGCCCATGCTTACCGCCTTGAAGATAACAAAAACGAATTTTTTAAACTGACCATGAAAGATATGCTGACAACTCCCTGCTCGGAAATCTGCTATGAACTTGGCACTTATTTTCTTGCTGAAAGGGACTATAACGAGGCTATTCTGTGGTTTTATAATGCCGCTTACGAAACGGAGAGTATTTTAGACATCCATACCGGCGGAGACCTTCCTCTGTTAGGATTAGTAGAGTGTTATGACTGTCTTTTAACGGAGGCAAAATCCCAGATACCTTCCGACAGCTTCTTAGTCTCCCAGTATGAAGAGGCCTTAGAACGCTACCGGACAGAATCCAAAAACTGGAAAATGCCTAGGGAAATGTAAACAAAAAATGTAAACAAAATTATCCTCTTCTTCGGGTTGTAAAATGTGCCATAAAGTGATAGGATAAGACTATGGTAAAAATTTAACAATCTCTATTTTCAGGGATACACAAAATTCTTATAAAATCATGGGAGGTATTTGTGTAATGGATTATTCACAGGAATACAAACAGAAACTGGTATCTGCCGACGAAGCAGTGAAACTCATCAAATCCGGGGACTGGGTAGACTATGGCTGGTGTACAAACACCGTAGATGCCTTAGACAAAGCTCTGGCAAAACGTACCGACGAATTAAAGGATGTAAAACTCCGCGGCGGTATTCTTTTAAAACCTCTTGCAGTTTTTGAGCGTGAAGATGCAGGAGAGCATTTTAGCTGGAACTCCTGGCATATGTCCGGCATTGAGCGTAAATTAATCAGCCGTGGTTTAGCATATTATGCACCAATCCGCTATTCCGAACTACCGCGCTACTATCGTGACTCTGACTGCCCGGATGATGTGGCAATGTTTCAGGTTGCTCCGATGGATGCCCATGGATATTTCAACTTTGGACCGAATGCCTCTCACTTAGGAGCTATGTGTGAGACTGCAAAACATATCATCGTAGAGGTCAATGAAAACATGCCCCGTTGTCTCGGTGGTACGGAATGTGGTGTACATATCTCCGATGTTACTTATATCGTAGAAGGTGAAAACCCGCCAATTGGTGAGCTTGGTGCCGGTGGTCCTGCTACAGATGTTGATAAAGCTGTTGCAAAGTTAATCGTAGATGAAATTCCAAATGGAGCATGTTTACAGCTTGGTATCGGTGGTATGCCAAACGCAGTCGGTTCCCTTATCGCAGAATCCGACTTAAAGGATTTAGGTGTTCACACCGAGATGTATGTTGACGCTTTCGTTGATATTGCAAGAGCTGGAAAAATCAACGGTTCCAAGAAAAACATCGACCGTTACCGTCAGGCATATGCTTTCGGTGCCGGAACCAAAAAGATGTACGATTATCTGGATGAAAATCCGGAACTTATGAGCGCTCCGGTAAGTTACACCAACGATATCCGTTCCATCTCCGCATTAGATAACTTTATTTCTATCAACAATGCGGTAGACATTGACCTTTTTGGTCAGATTAATGCGGAGTCCGCAGGTATCAAACATATCAGCGGTGCAGGTGGACAGCTCGATTTCGTACTGGGTGCCTATCTCTCTAACGGCGGTAAGAGTTTCGTATGTTTCTCTTCAACCTATAAAACGAAAGACGGGCAGATAAAATCCAGAATTATGCCAACCTTAAATCCGGGTTCCATCGTTACCGACACCCGTGCTAACACCCACTATGTTGTTACCGAATACGGTAAAGTAAACTTAAAAGGACTGTCTGCATGGCAGAGAGCAGAGGCATTAATTTCCATTGCCCATCCTGACTTCCGTGACGAGCTGATTAAAGAAGCTGAGAAGATGAACATCTGGAGACGTTCTAATAAATAATATCAGCATCAAAGGCGAGAGCTACAGGCTAAAAGAACGGAAAGAACTCATGAAAGCAAAACCCACGAGTTTTCACTCGTGGGTTTTACTTTCATATTCACTGAACACATTGTTAATGTTTTTTATTTAGCTCAAACTATGAGACATCCGCTCCCGAATTTCCACACCTGTCGGTGTACCCGCAAGTCCACCCTTCCCCGTTTCTCTGATATCCTCTGACATACTTCTGCCGATACTGCGCATGGCATCAATGACTTCATCCGGCGGTATCTTGCTGATAATTCCCGCCATAGTCAAATCTGCAGAGGTTAAAGCATTGACCGCTCCCATCACATTTCGCTTTACGCAGGGCACTTCCACCAAGCCGGCCACAGGGTCACAGGCTAGTCCCAGCAGATTTTTTAAGGCAAGCGCTGCTGCGTTAGCTATCTGCGCCGCATTTCCACCCAGTAGATGAACAACACCACCCGCCGCCATTGCAGAGGCAGAGCCAATTTCTGCCTGGCATCCTCCGGCTGCTCCAGCTAAAAAGGCCCGGTTTGCAATAACGCCTCCAATCCCCGCTGCAACATAGAGAGCCTCCACCATCTGCTCTTCAGAGTACCCCTTTTCCTCCTGCAAACTTAAGAATACTGCCGGAACAACACCACAGGAGCCTGCCGTTGGCGCTGCCACAATCCGTTTCATACAGGCATTCGACTCACTGGTCTTTAATGCCTTTTCCATAACTATCCCGATGAAATCTCCACAGAGAAGGTTTCCTGCCTCTCTGGCATTCTTCATCTTCTCACCTTCAGTCCCCACCAGACCACTGGCAGATTTTAGCTTTGCATCGTAATTCTCATCAGCAGCCTTCATCGCCCGGTACATTTCCCTCATCTGCTCATAGGCTTTATCAGCGGAAATTCCCCGTTCTCTGCAATCATCCTCCTGTACAATTTTCCAGAACGGCTTTCCCTGTTCTGTTTCATGTTTACATAATTCTTCCAATGATTTGTACATATAAAACCTCGATTTTTCTTTTCACTTTCCTACTGTTTTCTAGGACATTCCCTTTTTAGCAGATTAACTTTCTATCAGACTAAGATAGGTCACTTTTATAATACCCTCTAGATGCTCTAACCATGCAATCGATTCTGCAGGAACCTCCTGGTCACACTCTAGCACCATAACTGCATTGCCACCCCGGCTAGCGCGGTATAGCTGCATTGTAGCAATATTAACAGATTTATGTGCCAGCATAGAGGTTACCTCCGTCACATGTCCCGGCTGGTCTAGATTGTGGACAATCAATGTGGGATAATCCCCACTGAAATTGGCAGTCAGTCCGTCTAACTCACATATTTTGATGCTGCCGCCGCCGATGGATGCAGCCACTACCTCTAAAGTTCTGCCGGACGCTCCAGTCAAATTCATTTTTACGGAATTGGGATGCACATCTCCTAAGTCAATGGTTTCTATGGTAAATTTCATTCCTTCCTGCTTTGCAATTTCAAAGCTGTCCGGAATTCTCGCATCATCCACCTGCATACCGAGAAGTCCGGCAACCAGAGCCTTGTCTGTTCCATGGCCTTTCCCCGTTGCAGCAAAAGATCCGTGAAAATAAATTTCTGCCTTCACAACCTTTTCCGCTAACAGTTTCTTGCTGACTCTTCCGATTTTTACTGCTCCCGCCGTATGGGAGCTTGAAGGCCCTACCATCACCGGGCCAATAATATCTAATAAATTCATTTTTCCCTCTTTCCCGCATTACTGAAGTAAAATTCTTCTCATAAATGTATAAAAGGATATATCCTTTGATATACCCTCTTTGGTCTTAATTATTTCCTTATATTATGCTCATTTCTGCTGTCTATTATATAAACTTTTATTATGAAATGCAAGCTCATTTCTGCCCCCTCAAACAAACCATCAAAAAAACAGAGAACAAAATAACATAAAAGTATTTTATAAATTTAAAACCCTGTGCTATACTCTCTGTATATCATACTTTTAGGAGAATTTCCCATGCCCGAACATATCTACACAGAAAAACCACATACCCATGCAGACGGCACAACTCATATTCATGCCGACGGCACAATGCATTCTCACGGACACCACCATGAAAGTACAAAAGCAGTTTTAAACCGCATGAACCGCGCTATCGGTCATATGGAAGCAGTAAAAACCATGATTGAGGAAGGGCGGGACTGCAGTGAAGTACTGGTACAAATTGCCGCTGTGCGCTCTGCCATCAATAATATTGGAAAAATTATTTTAGAAGATCATATCAACCACTGTGTCGTAGATGCCATTGAAACCGGTGACGAACAGGTCTTAAAAGATTTGAGTAATGCCATCAACAAGTTTATCAAATAATATGATGCCTGCTTTCCTTATTATATATATCAAGGTAAAAACAGACCTTTTCTCCCTTTCTTTCCAATTGTTGGACATATTTTGTTCATTTTTTATTCATATTTTACATAAATACACCATTTCTTCACACTTTTTTATTCATCTTCCCCATTGATTTTTAAGCAAATAAGCGATATATTCTCATAGTATCAAATTTTATGTTTTTACATAATATTTACAAGCATTTTACATTCACAAATAAAACAACCTTTGATTATAAAAAACATTTTTGAAAGGAGACATTATGAATACGCTAAAACAAAAAATACAGCTGATTTGTCAAAAACTGAATCCTTGTTTTAATAAAATCGCACAGTTACGTGCAAAACTTCCTAAAAAGAAACCTCACAGTGGGCGCTATTATAAGACAATTGCATTTTTCAACAAATATTCTCTTGTCTTTCATTTTGTATTAGCGTGCCTGATTACTTTTGTTGTTGAAGTGATTTCCAGAAGAGATGTGCTTTCCACTTTCTCTTTCCTACATAATCACACGTTAGCTTACCTTTATAACGCATTCATTGTCTTTGCCTCTTTATCTATCGTATATTTATTTAGATGCAGAGCACAGCTTCGCGTTTTAATCAGCGGTATCTGGCTTTTTTTAGGCACAGTAAACGGCTTAATTCTTTCAAACCGTGTAACTCCTTTCAGTTACACTGATTTAAAATGTCTCTCTGACTTACTTGCCATGCAAAACACCACCTATTTTACCGCTGAAGAGGCAACCTTAGTTGTCAGTGTTATCGTTGCTTTTTTTGTATTTCTGGGTATCTTCTTTGTGAAAGGGCCAAAATATCAGGGCAAACGTCACACCGTATTAGTACCGCTTTCCATTGCCTCATTACTTTTAATTGGACTGCCAATTACCACACAGGCTGCTCAGAATTCAAATGTGTTAGCATCCTATTTTTCCAACATTGCTCAAGGGTACTCTGATTACGGTTTCGTATACGGTTTTTCCACCAGCGTGGTTGGTCGTGGTATGAGCAAGCCGGAAGGTTATTCTGAGGAAACCGTTAATGCCATTGAAACTCTGGTAGCTTCCTCTAAAAAAGAGACTTCTGTATCCGCAGATAATCAACCGAATATCATCTGTGTATTATTAGAATCTTTTATCGACCCTTATGAAGTAAACTTTTTAAATATGTCAGAAGACCCGATTCCAAACTTTCATTCTTTAGAAAGCAACTATTCCACCGGTTATCTTACCGTTCCTGTCGTAGGTGCAGGAACTGCTAACACCGAGTTTGAAATTCTGACCGGAATGAGTATGCAGTATTTTGGAACCGGTGAATATCCTTATAAAACAATTTTAAAACAGACTGACTGCGAAAGTATTGCTTCTGATTTATCACAGATTGGTTATGGCACTCATGTAGTGCACAACAATACTGCTACTTTCTACAGCAGAAACAATGCTTTTTCCATGATGGGGTTTGATACTTTCACCAGTAAGGAATTAATGAACATCACCGAGTATACACCAAACGGAAACTGGCCTACCGACGATGTTTTAGTCGGTGAGACTATGAAAGCCTTAAACTCTACGGACGGTTCCGATTTTGTTTACACCATCACAGTGGAAGGACACGGTGATTATCCATCTGAGAAAGTTCTTGAAAATCCGGATATCCTTGTTTCCGGTGCTGCGGATGAGGCATCTAACAACCAGTGGGAATATTATGTGAATATGATTCACGAGGTAGATGATTTCATCGGTGACTTGGTTGACGCAGCTGACCGCCGTGGTGAAGATACCATTATTGTGATGTTTGGCGATCATCTTCCGACTATGGGACTTACCAATGAAGATATGAAGTCCGGTGATATTTTCAAGACAAAATATATTACCTGGAATAACATGGGACTTTCAAAAGAGGATGCTGACCTTACCGCTTACCAGCTGTTAGCTCATATTACTGACCAGGCAGGCATCCATGAGGGAACTGTTTTTAATTACCATCAGACCCAGAGTAGTTCCGAAACCTACCTTTCCGGTTTAGAAAATTTACAGTACGACTTACTTTACGGAAAAAGATATGCATATAATGGGGAAGACCTTTATCCGGCAAGTGATTTGCAGATGGATGTAGAAGATATCAGAATTTCTACTGTCCGCAAGAACACATTGACAAATTCCCTGACCGTATACGGTTCAAACTTCTCTAAGAACACAAAAATATTTGTCAATGGTTCGAAGGTTTCTACCGAATTTGTAACATCTTCACTGCTTCGAACAAATCTTGATAGCATAAAAGATGGAGATGTCATTACTGTAAATACGTTAGGTTCTAAAGGCATCCTGCTTCGCGCCGGTTTAGAAGAAGTTACCTACGAAGACCCGGATGTTGTTCACGAAACTGAGGAGACAGAACCTACCGAAAATACGGAAAGTTCCGAAACTTCCGCAATACTTATGCCAAATAACTAAATTATAAAAATATACCCAAAGAAGGGGCAGCAAATAAATTTGCTGCCCCTTCTTCTATGCTTTTTTCTAATTTTCCATACCTCGTATCAGATTAATCATCTCAATCGCTCCGGTAGCACACTCGAATCCCTTATTTCCCGCCTTGCTTCCTGCACGCTCAATTGCCTGTTCAATGTTGTCGGTGGTAACTACCCCAAACATTACCGGCACGCCTGTCTCGAGGGAAACAGAGGCGATTCCTTTTGACACTTCGTTGCAGACATAATCATAATGGCTGGTAGCACCCCGAATCACAGCACCGAGACAGATAACTGCATCATACTTGCCACTCTTTGCCATTTTAGACGCAATCAGCGGAATTTCAAATGCTCCCGGCACCCATGCCACATCCACATTTTCTTCCGGTACATCATGGCGTTTCAAGCCATCTATTGCGCCTCCTAAAAGGCGGGATGTAATAAAATCGTTAAATCTTGCCACCACAATCCCGATTTTAATGTCCTCTGCTACTAATTTTCCTTCTAAAATATTCATGTTTTTCCTCCATTCTTCCATGATAACAACTCACGGTACTTTTATATTTATCACACGCTGCCCAAGACAACGTACAACCCAAGTTCACACTGCTTCACACTTGTTACTCTGCTTCCTGATAATTAAGAATATGTCCCATTCGCTTTTGTTTGGTCTTCAGATAAAATAAATCATACGGGGTTGCCTGTATCTGGATTGGCACCCGTTCTTTGATTTCCATTCCGTAGCCGGAAAGTTGATAAACCTTATCCGGGTTGTTGGTTAAAAGCCGCAAGGTCTTGACTCCTAAGTCCTGTAAAATCTGCGCTCCGATATAGTACTCTCTCTCATCTCCTGCAAATCCCAATGCCAGATTGGCATCTAAGGTATCCATGCCTTCGTCCTGCAGGGCATAGGCGCGAAGTTTGTTCAAAAGACCGATACCTCTTCCTTCCTGCCTCATGTAAAGCAAAATACCCCTGCCCTCTTTCTCAATCTCGGTCATGGCAGTAGCAAGCTGTTCCCCGCAGTCACAGCGGCAGGAGCCAAACGCATCTCCGGTAAGACACTCGGAATGTACCCGGCAGAGAACATCTTCTCCATCACCGATTTCTCCTTTTACCAGTGCCACATGGTGCTCTCCATTTAAAAGATTGCGGTAACCATAGGCACGAAACTCTCCGTATTTCGTTGGCAGCTTTGTCACTGCCACCTGCTCTACTAATTTTTCTTTTTTCTTTCGGTAATCCTTTAGTGCTTCAATGGTAATAAATTTCAGATTCCATTCCTGCGCTAATTCCTTTAACTCCCCAGAGCGCATCATCGTACCATCCTCACGCATGATTTCACAGCAAAGACCACACTCCTTTAATCCGGCAAGGCGCATTAAATCCACCGTTGCCTCCGTGTGCCCCTCTCGCTCTAACACACCGTTTTTCTTTGCCAGAAGAGGAAACATATGCCCCGGACGCCTGAAATCCTGTGGTTTTGCCTCCTCACTGACACAGCGTCTTGCAGTCATGCCACGCTCCGCAGCGGAAATTCCTGTGGTTGTCTCCACATAGTCAATGGAAACAGTAAATGCAGTCTCATGGTTGTCGGTATTTTTTCCTACCATCTGAGGTAGCTGCAGTTTTTCACAAAGTGCTTCGGACATAGGCATACAGATAAGTCCCTTTCCGTATTTCGCCATGAAATTTACATTTTCTGTGGTGGCATGCTCTGCTGCGCAGATAAAATCACCTTCGTTTTCCCGGTTTTCATCATCTGTCACCAGAATAATTTTTCCCTGTCTTAAATCCTCTAAGGCTTCTTCCACTGTACTAAATTCAAACATCTCATTCCCTCCTTAAAATCCATTCTGGTATAAAAATTCTTTTGTCAATCCTGCTTCCGGTCTTTTTTCCGCATTCCCTCTATGTAAAAAATGCTCTACATATTTCCCGATACAGTCATTTTCCAGATTTACCATATCCCCCGGCTTTTTACAGGGCAATATTGTATTTGCCGTAGTGTGCGGTATCACCGATACACAGAAGCTGTGTTCCTGTACCGATGCCACCGTAAGGCTGATCCCATCTATGGCAATAGAACCTTTTTCGATAATGTAACGCATCAGCGTCTCACCCGCAGAAATGGTATACCAGATGGCTATCTCATCCCTCTGCACGTTTTCAATTTTTCCAGTGCCATCGATATGTCCTGTCACCATATGTCCGCCAAATCTGCCACCTGCCATCATGGCACGCTCTAAATTTACCGGGCTGCCGTTTCTAATATCTTTCATTGCTGAACGGCGCATGGTTTCGTGCATAATATCTGCCGTAAAGCTATGTGCGGTATAGGACGTCACCGTAAGGCAGATACCGTTGACTGCAATACTGTCACCATCTTTCACGTCCGACAATATCCGCTCTGCTTTAATTTCTATAGAAGCAGAATTGGCATTTTTCCGTATTGCCATCACCGTTCCTACTTCCTCAATAATTCCTGTAAACATATCTGCTTCACCTGCTTTCCTGCTCCTTATTCTTAGATTCTCCGACAAATATCTATTATTTGTCCCACCTGTTTTTTCTCTATATTTTGCTATATTTTGCTATATTTTCCTGTATTCTGTCTCCCCTACTAACAGGATATCTTCTCCGATCTGTTCTAACCGGACATTCTTTAAGGAAAATGCCTCTGCCGGACTGTCTACGCCAAGCCCCATCACGGGTGTTTTTGCAATTACACCACCAAATAGCTTTGGAGCAATATAGACATGAACTTCATTTACAATACCGCTCCTTAACGCACTGTCATTTAATGTCCCACCGCCCTCTAAAAGAATGCTGTCAATTCCACGGCTGCCTAATTCACTCATAAGCACCTTCAAATCCACATGTCCGTCCTTTTCCGGCACTTCTACAATCTCACATCCCGCCGTCTCATAAATTTTCCTTTTTTCCCTTTCCCGTTCACAGGTGGCTAAAATTGTTCTCTGCTGTTTCGCTGTCCTCACAATCTGACTTTCCAACGGAGTTTTCAATCCTGTATCGCAGATAATCCGAATAGGACTTTTCTTTCCCGGCAGCCTGCAGTTTAAAAGTGGGTCATCCGCAAGCACAGTACCTACTCCCACCATAATTCCCATCAGTTCATGCCTTAAGTTATGCACATGCTCCCTTGCTGCCTCTCCGGTTATCCACTTAGATTTTCCACTGACAGTGGCTATTTTTCCATCTAATGTCATGGCATATTTCATCACCACATAAGGCGTCTTTTCTTTCATATAATGAAAAAAGATACGGTTCTGTCTGCGGCATTCCTCCTCTAATACCCCCTCTGTCACTTCCACACCATGCTCCCGTAAGAGTGTAATTCCTTTGCCACCTACCAGAGGGTTCGTGTCTTTCGCTCCCACCACAACCCTTTTGATACCGGCCTCTAAAATTGCATCCGTACAGGGAGGTGTCTTTCCATGATGACAGCAAGGCTCTAAGGTAACATAGATAACAGCATCTTTCGGATTTTCACCCCGTTTTCTGCAATCAGCCAGCGCATTGCGCTCTGCGTGAAGTTCCCCATATCTCTCGTGAAATCCCTCTCCTATGATTTTACCTTCTTTTACGATAACGGCTCCCACCACTGGATTAGGATTTGTCCATCCCCGTCCCTGCTCGGCTAATTCTATCGCTAATCTCATATAGCGGATATCTTCTTCCATTTCTGCCTCCTAATCTGCATATCTTTTACAACTTGATGCAACAAGGTATGAAGCAAAAATACCCCAAACAAATTCCTTTGTTCAGGGTATTTTCTACTTCTTTCAGATATTTATCTTTCTTATGAAACAAAAAAGCTCTGGAAAATCATTTCCAGAGCAAATTATCTACGAAACAGGTATCTGCTTAACCTTTGTTTCACAAACGCATCTTCTTTCATCCAGACTGTACTGTCGGCTTCGGAATCTCACCGAATCGTGCCTTACGGCTCGTGGGCTATACCACCGGTAGGGAATTGCACCCTGCCCTGAAGATTATTATGTAGTTATCTTTATGTGCCTAGTATAACACTCTGCACTTTCCTGTCAAGTAGTTTTTAATAGTTCTTTTCTATTTCTTTGCGTTAGTCTGAACGTAGGCTTTATCCACCTTTATTACTACATTATAATTGCTGCCGAGCCGCTTTCTTACCTGATGTTCAATCATCGATATCAATTCCTCATCGCTGATATAAAATTTGTAAGGAACAAGCACATCAAAAATAAGATTCGTATGAGTAGGTCCCGTTACCACACGAAAATCATGGATGTTAATGACTTCATCAATTCCTTTCATAATAGAAATCACTGCTGCCTTCATAGTGCTGACATGTTCATCCGATGTCACAATCGGATCCATATGAATCGTGGCATCACAGCCTAATTTCGCTCTGAGTTCATTTTCAATATTGTCAATAATGTCATGGACTTCTAAAATATTCCCCTCAGCCGGAACCTCTGCATGTAACGATATCATCTGACGCCCCGGTCCATAATCATGGACAATCAAATCATGGATGCCGCAGACTTCCTCATGTGCCATTACAATCTGGTCAATCTGCTCCACAAATTCTTCCTCCGGCGGCTGTCCAAGCAAAGGATTCAATGTCTCTTTAGCGGCATTAATACCGGCAAAAAAAATAAAAATACCTACCAATGCACCACAATAACCATCAATATGTAACCCTGTAAAATGTCCCACCAAAGTGGCTGCTAATACAACAGCAGTGGCACAGGTATCGCTCAAGCTGTCTGTTGCTGTCGCACGCATTGCCGCAGAATCAATCTTTTTTCCGATGCTGTTGTTATAATAGAACATATAAATTTTTACCAAAATAGATACCGCTAAAATTGCAACAATAAGTATAGAAAACTCCGTTTCCTCCGGATGAATGATTTTCTGAACAGAATCCCGTATCAGTTCATATGCCATCAGCAAAATCGCCGCTGCTACAACCAGACCGGAAACATATTCGATTCTTCCATGTCCAAAGGGATGCTCTGGATCGGGCTTTGCGCCTGCCAGTTTAAATCCAATCAGTGTCACACAGGAAGAACCTGCATCCGACAAGTTGTTGATGGCATCAGCCGTGATGGCAATAGAATTACTAATCGTTCCGGCAAGAAATTTTCCTACAAAAAGACAAATATTCAAAAGAATACCCGTCACTCCGCAGAGCATTCCATACTCCTGACGTATTTTTACTTTGTCCTGTTTTTCCCGAATAAAAAATCTTGAAAGAAACGTAATCATAATCTCACCCCTACTCTATTTTTCTGAAATCCTGTATCGGCCAGTAAATGACCTCCCCTTTTCCAAGTATCTTATCCTTATAGACATATGTATTTTCCCAATAACGGGCATCCCAGGAATCATTTCGGTTATCCCCCATTACCAGATAAGCATCTTCCGGTACTTCAAAATGATATGGACCTGTCGCTATCGTCCACTCTTCTTTTAAATACTCCTCCGCAAGCGGAGCTTTAGAGCCATCGATATAGATTTCCCCATCCTCTATATCCACTACTTCTCCCGGAAGTCCTATCACACGTTTGACATAAAGTTCTTCCTCATCATCCGGATAATGAAATATCACCACATCTCCCCTCTCGGGATTATCACTTCGGTAGGCAAGCCTGTTTCCAATCAGCCTGTCTCCCGGCATTATGGTATTTTCCATAGATCCTGTGGGCACATCTGCATTGATAATCAAATAATTTTTTATCAAAAATGCGGCACCGATTGCCAATGCAAATGTAAGTATCCAGCTTAAGATTTCTTTTGCGTTGCTGCTTAATTTTTCCATCTGTCGTCCCCAATTTCTGTTTATTTTATGTTCATCTTTTTATTTTACCACAGGAGATATAAAATAGGAACTATTTATTTTCTACCTTGTCATTTTCGCCAAAAACTTGCGATTTTTAGGAGAAAAAAGAGAATAACCAGTTCAACATACTTGCCGTCATCCAATTATTCCCTTCTTGTTTTATTCAGTTTCGTTTTCTTCCTCTAATAACTTTAATAATGCAGAAGGTTCACATACCTTAACGGAAGAATTTGCATAGTCTTTTACATTTCTGGTTACTATACAATCCATTTCCGAACGAATTGCTGTTTCCACCATAATAGCATCTTCATAATCGCCAATTTCAGAAGATATTGCCTTTCGACAGTCTAAAGAAGTAGTATCCAACAAATGAAACAAAGTAAAAAGTTTGCTCAAAATCTTTCGTGTCTCTGCATCGCTATGTGTTAAACGATGTGTCAGATAATATATATCTGTAACTGACTTTGCAGTAATATAACCCTCAAATTGCTTATTTGCAGAATATATAAAAAGCTTTTGTGCAGCTTCTGCAAACGGAACACGAGACTGTAATGCATCGATGATCACACAGGTATCAACTAAAACTCTCATATTGTAT
>JAQXGQ010000076.1 GCA_029006795.1 Clostridiales bacterium
CCTCCCACTACTAAGCATATCCCCTGCCCTACATCTCCAAACATAATGCCAAACATCAGCGTATAGGTTAGCGCAATAAATATAGTCGGGTCCATCTCGTTATATGCCGGAAGTCCGTACATCTCCACAAACATCTCAAAGGGTTTGAATATCTTTGGGTTTTTCAGCTTGGTGGGCGGTTCCGCGATAGAAGTCTCATCCACTTCCTCCTCCATCATATGAACCAGTTCATCACCGGCAATATCTCTCTCTAACCGCTTAGCATCCCTCTCGCTCATCCATCCGTATAAAATATAGTACTCACTCATACCATTTCCGTCATATTTAGGTTTGGTACAAACCGCCAGTTTTCGGATATTAAAGTTTTCACAATAACTTTGCAGTGAATAATAGGCTGCCGTCAGTTTTCTCTGATGCTTTTCTAAGGTCTCCCTCAGCTGATTTTTCAAAGCTAATTCTTCTTTTTCGTAACCTTTTACCTTCTGCTCTAATTCTAAGTATGCTGCATCCGGTGTTCCCTCAATGGTATCCGGTACATAAATTCTTTCATAATGAAAGGACAGACACACCGCATCCACCTCTGCCACATACATTTTCGGCACAAAGTAAGCTCCCCATACATATTCCTCGTTGCTATGGCACTCATAAAACAAAATATGATCGGTATCATGGATGTACCGCTCTAATTTCTGATAATAATCCCGTGAGATTCTGCCGAAGCGATAAGCAATAAACTGAAATTCCAATATCTTTTTAAATTCATAATCTAATTCCCGGAAAGGTTCTATCTCTTCCATGAGCTTTACTGTCGCAAGCCGCTCCTGTTTTAACTCCTCCTGACGTTTTACAATCTCTTCCGTCAGTGTATAGGTGCTCTCAATGATGCGCTCCGCCTCCTCGGGTTTGATTTTTTCCGTAGGAAATAAATCCTCTCTGCCAAATTCTTCCCACAGCCGTTTCGCTTTTCCATATGCCTCTTTATAAAGGTTGCTCTCCACAAAAGGACGGACATTACTGAGATTATTCAGACTGGCAATGGCATTCTCAAAATGGATTTCATAATTGCTCAGATAAAGATCCATCACCCGGTCTATGTCCGTTTTAGGGCCTGTGATGTGAAGCAGTTTCATTTTTTCTACCACGTTAAAAACCCTCCATTTACATTGTTAAAACTAGCTCCTTGATTTCCCTAGGTGGAACCTGATAACGAATTCCTTCCAAAACGGAAGTCAAAAGGTCTATTTCATGCTCTTTCTCATATAAATACCGGAGAACCGGTGCTATGGACATGGGATATTTTCTGTAAACAAGTCCATAGGTTTTTTCCATAATTCTCCTGCTAGTAATCTCATCCCCCAGCTTTACAATTGCCTCCTTCTCCGTAAAATATGATGTTGTTTTTAGTTCTTCTTTAAATTCCTCCACCGTCTCCGATTCTACCATCCTCTTAAGTTGTGTCTTTTTCAAACGGTAAGTAACCGGTATAATGTTGACATAAATATCAGACGGTTTCATCTTATAATAGCGTTTCGAGCGGTAAATCCACATGATATTCTGCCAATCTATCTCCGTACCAAACAGTATCTCCATAATCCGCCTTACTCCGGCATCCCGTATTTTCTGTATTCGTTTCCAGGCATTCTTATAATAGTATATATCCAGTCCAAAAGCGTAATCTGCATAAGTCATTTGGCTATTCTCCGACATGCGATGCAGAAATTTTTCATAATCCGTGCCTGCCACCGCCATCAAAAGTTCCTGCAGACTCTTCGCCTGCGCCGCCATCACCGCATCAAAACAGGCATGTCCGTCAAAAACAAATTTTAAATACCCGGGGTCATATTCACTGCCCGTCATGGCATATTCCAGACAATTTTTTAATACATTGACTTCATAGCGAAAGAAAACAATGTCTAACCCTTTCCTCTGGTCCCCGTGAGCAAACCGGTATAATTTTTGATAATCTGCATAGAGAGAATCACGTATTACTGCTTCCACCTGTCCCCTGTGGGCAATCTCCTCATGTCTGGCAAATATCGGTGCATACCCCTCCGCTTCCCGCAGAAACGCAATAAAGGAATTCACTGTCTCATATTCAGACAATTTCACATAATCTTCTTTCTCTAAAAGTCTTCCGCTCATTGCCTTCGTCTTTGTCACTAACCCGCTGTATTCTAACAAACCACCCGACATCATCATACTCCTTCTCCATTCTGCATTTTCCTGCTGTTACATCTGTATGATTTTTTGGAACAGCTTCTCCGCCCGCTGCTCCTTTGTCTCCGTAAAATCTGTCTCTAACCGGCTGATCGCCTGCCCTGCTTTCTCCTGCATCTGGGCAATCCGCTTTTCATTTTCTCCGGAAATCTGCTGCCTTAGATGTTCTTCTTTTTCCTGTTCTAACGCCTCATACTTCCGGTCAATCTCCCGCTCATCAGCTTCTAACTGGGAAAGCATCCGCTCTTTTCCTGATTTTGCATCACGGATAATCGCCTCTGCTTTTTCTTCAATCTCGTTTAATCTGGTAATGATCTCATTCATGTAAAAACCCCTTTTTACTTTCACAAATCAAACTGCTTTTCCAAAAACTCTTGCTAATAAAAATTATAATCTTTTTGTCCATTTCTGTCTAGCACAACAATGAGAAACACGCCTTGCAAGTTTCTCAAGTTATGACGGTGCTCGCATAAACAAAAAAGGCAGTCGGGTGTATTTTACCCAACTACCTTTCGTTTTATCTCTTATGCTTCCGCACTCATTTGTATTCTACTTGTAATTTCTCTCACATCTGCCATAATCGCAGCATACATCTCACTCTCTAACCCTATCGGCGACATATGCGGGCACTCCTGTTTCATACGATAAGCCTGTCTTAATAAACCACGCTTTACTTCCTCAAGTTCCCAAAGCTGTTCTTTGCTCATAACCATTCTCCATCTCTGTCTTATATTTTCGTCACAATGCTGATAATAAACCGTTGTAACTTTCATCGTGTTACTATATACTGTACACGCACCTCAAATATAATAGCACATCTAGTGGGTTATGGCATAAAAACTTATTCGGCAATTTTACCAAATTTCTCCGGTGCTTTTTAGGATTTTGTCTATTTACAAAATCCTTTTTATCAATTTTCTACAATGCCATCAACATTTGAATCGCCTCTTTTTTGGCAATACTGTCACCATGTTCCATGATATATGCAATCTGTCCCTCATTTGAAACATGACCATCATCATATTCCACTGCGGCAAAAGCAAATGTACGCATTTCTTCCTTTGTGAAACCAGAAAAATCCATCACCAGATAATAAACTCCCTCAAGACGGTAAAGCATGCTTTGCGGAATATGTTCAGAAAAGCATGCCCTGCTCATTTTCACTGCCTGTTCTAATGAATAGAACATCAATGCGCAGGTCATCGGTTCTTTTGACTTTGTTTCTTTCTTTTTATTTTCCTCTTTATTTTCTGTCTTTTTCTGCTCTAAGAAGGAATCCACAACATTCTGTTTTTCCTCCCTGCTCAGGCCTTTAAACTCATCTATCTTCTCCGGTGTCATCTGCCCCATAATCTGATTGATGGTATTCATCAGGTCCTTAAAGCTCACATCTGAATCTCCGCCAAAGGTAATTGCCATGCTATGATCAGAAAGCAGTTCTGCTTTTACCATAGGTGAGATATTTTCTAAACTGATGTTCTCCTGCTCTTCCACAAGATTTAGCAACAGACGCATGAACTGCTGGGTCGTATCTCCGTTTCCAATAATGTCATCAATTTCAAATCCCATGTTTTTAATTTCTTCTTCCGTTAATGCACATCGAATTTTGTTTTCTCCTAAGCGCTTGATTTCCATAGGCTAATTCCCCACTTACTCTGTTAAAATCATATGATACTCGTGTGAATATTATCCTATTTTTTTGTCGATTTGTAAACCCTAAATTGCGACATTACGCGCAGGAAAACACTGCTTTTTCTTACATTAAAACTGCTTTTTTTCCATAATTTTTATACTGGCAGCCAAAGAGATGATAAAAGCCACCACTGCCGCAGCAACAAGTACTCCCGTAAATATTCTGTTATCTATGCCATTCAGCGTTCCTACAACATCAATTTCAAATTTTTCTGCCAGCTCTCCGCCCAGAAAACAAATGCCAAAAATCACGAAAAAGATTGCAAAAGAAGCAATTCTTCCTTTTTCTGCCCCAAATTTTAACTCAATAGGTATCATAAATGACAGCATTAATAGCAGCACAAGCAGATATGTTACCACTTCTAAGATCCACTCTGTCATATCCGTTCCCTGATTTTTCATGCTCACTGCTATAAAGCCGACTACCGTGCTGACAAGCCATGCGACGCCCCCAATTATCATTCCGAACAAATACTTTTCTATCGCATACTCCTTTCTTTCAAAGGGAAGCGTAAAAAGAAAATTGTCAGCCTTATTAAATTCATCATAATGGATGGTGCTGATGGAAAAAAAGGCACATAGCATCGTCACATAAGCGATGACAAACATTTCATTCTGCCCTGAAACCATAAACAATGCCGCAATTCCAAGAACCACAATCCAAAACCTTTTCTGTCCTGCCAACAGGCAAAAATCCTTTGTCAATAAGCCTCTCATACACATTCTCCTTTCACCATCATGGTGATAACCTCATCAATATTTCCTTTTTCTACTACCATTCCCGGATAATTCTCCACAAAAAACTGCCGTTTATTTGTCAATACGCTATACCCAAAGGGCTCTTTTTTCCTGCGAAGCAGATATTCCTTTTCCAGAGAAGCATATTTTTCTTCCTCTACTTTCAAAACAGCATAATCACTTAAAAGTACATCTGTTTCCTCATGGAGGATGATGTTTCCTTTGTGTATCATATACAGGTCGTCACAAATCTTTTCCAAATCCGTAGAAATATGAGAACTGATAAGAATACTGCAATCCTCATGCTGTTCCATGTACTTCTGAAGTGTCTCAAGAATTTCATCCCGTGCCAACACATCAAGTCCGGCAGTGGGTTCATCTAACACCAGAAGTTTTACATTGTGGGACATGGCAACAGCCAGCTTTAGCTTCGCCTTCATTCCCGTGGAAAACTCACTGATTTTTTTGTCCATCGGCAGCCCCATGTACTGGCACATCTCCGCAAATTCTTTTTCGCTAAAGGTGGGATAAAATTTTTTTAAAATAGCCGTCACATCTTTTACTCTCAAATATTCACTGAAGCCCGAATCCGGCAATACCACACCTATTTTTTCTTTGTCTTTCGCCGTCAGTTTCTCCGGTCGTTTCCCCATAACAAGGATTTCTCCTCCGTCAATGGATATCAGATTTAAAATTGCCTTAAACGTTGTGCTTTTTCCTGCTCCGTTTTCTCCAATCAGACCGGTAATCTGTCCCGGTGCTACCTGAAGGAAACACTGCAATTCAAAGCTGTCATATTTTTTTCCTACATTTTCTAATTTCAGCATTACGGCTCCTCCATAATTATTTCAAATATTTCCCGCAGTTCCTCATCTGTCATCCCGTAGTCTCTGCCCTTCTCCACTGCGGCACTAAGCGCATTTTCTACTTCTTTTCTCCACTCTTCTTCTAAGAGCGCCAGATTTCCCTCTGCGATAAAACTTCCCTTTCCATGAACAGTTACAATCATTCCTTCCTGCTCTAAACAGTCATATGCCTTTTTCACTGTCAGTGCGCTGATTTTTAATTCTGCGGCAAGGGAACGGACAGACGGCAGTGTCTCTCCGCCTTTTAATGTGCCATGCAGTACCTGCGTTTTTATCTGCTCTACAATCTGCTCATAGATAGGCTGCATAGAAGTATGACAAACCATGATTTTCATATTTTTTCTCCTTACAATAAACAGTATATAACAGTGTGTAACTGTTGTCAACTGTTATATACTGTTTATTTTGTATTTCTTTTTTATTTTTAGAACAAAATGGGCAAGGCATTTCCTATGAAATGAATCAAAAATCGGAGATGCTCTATTACATCCCCGACTCGCTACTCTGTTTTACCTTTTCCGTTTCGTTCTTTTCTGCCTCTTTCAGCTTGACCTTGTTCTCATACATCGCCGAATCTGCCCTGCGGAAAACAGTGGTAAAATTCTTATCATTTTGCGAACTGTAAACTGCCATACCGAAGGCAATCTGAACCTTCTGCTCATACTTTGTATTGTTCCGGTTAAATCTGCGAATTTCATCGGTAAAGGTTTCAAAAAATTCTTTTTCTTTTTTTACATCTTCATTTTCCAGAATGGTAACAAATTCATCTCCGCCAATCCGGTAGATGGTATTTTTCTTAAAGGTGCGCTGAATAATAGATGCCGAATCCCTTATCAGCATGTCACCAAACTCATGTCCGAAATTATCATTTATGTTCTTCAAATGGTTGATATCCATCACGACGACCGCAAACTCTGCCGTACCTTTTTCCATCTGCTGCTCGATTGCAGTGACAGCATCCTTGTATGCCATCTTGTTCATTGCTCCAGTCATAGCATCCGTATAAGCAAGTTTATTAATGTATTCCATATGCTTTTTCAGATTGTGTATAGTCTGTTCAAAGCTGGCAGCTAAGACCGCCACTTCATCCCTGGTGTTGCACTCTATGGAAACATTCAAATCTCCGTCTGCCACCTTCTTTGCCACCTGTGTCAGCTCCTTCAACGGACGTGTAATCCTGTTTGTCACCTGACTAGTCAAAAGGATTGTCACCAGAATAATGATTATCATAAATATCACAGACTGCTTCATCAGTCTTGTCTGAGCTGCATAAATCTCCTTTGTCCGAGCTGTAAGCACTAAAAGCATTCCATTTCTTAAAGTGTCAAAGGTCAGTTTCTTCTCCTCTTTCTCCCATTCGTAATCATAAAGATTATCCTCGGTTCCGTTCGCCAGTAAAATCATTACATTTCTTTCACTGCCATATATTTCACTCTCTTTTAACCCATCCGGATATTTCTTATGGTAATAAATGTTCTTTTCTCTGTCTGCAAGAAACGCATATCCCGTCTCATAAATCTGTACTGATTCCACATGCGCCTTAAGAATGCTCATATTTACATCCATTGCAACGGCTCCGATTATCATATTGCCCTTATGTATCGGTGCAACGTAGGTAATAACCTCATTTCCGGTGGCAATGCTCACATGGGGATTACACCAGCTTCCCGCATCCTGCGCAACTGCAGTTCTATACCATTCCATCCTCTCGTCATCTTCGGCATATTCTGTAACATCAAAGTTCTTCTCTTCCTCAAACTTCTCTTCTTCCTCCGTCCGCATCAGCCAAAAGCCTTTGGTAGCTGCCGTATATTCCGGTTCCATGCAAAGGTAAACCGTACTTGCCTCATTGCAGTTCTCCACCACATTATAAGCAAGTTCCTTTGTCTTTTTGACGTAAAGGTTCATATACAATTTATCTTTTTCAACATCATTGATGACAGACATCTGTTCTTCGGTGTAACGCTGCATCGTATTCACTGCCTGCTCCACACTCAACAGCATCATGTCTATGTCCTGTGATTGTTCTGCACATAGGGCATTCATAATCTGCACGGAATCTTCTTCTGCTAAAGCACCCGCATTCATAATTCCCATATTCACAAGTGCCGTCGCTGATAAAAGAACACATGCCAACATCAACATCAAAAATTTTGTTCTTATGGATTGCATTACAAACCCCCTTTTTCTTTCTATCCTCTATTATAAGATTTCTCTATAGAAAAGTCAAAAAAAAGCATTAAAAATACCCAATTTGACAAAAAATCAGTTTTCCCTAAAAGAATCCATATCTTTTTTTTGCCAAATCGGGCAGATATTCTCTATCTTTTTTTATTCTTCCGCAGGGATTTCAATTTCCAATCCAAGCTCTTCTAACTGCTTTTCATCCACAACCCCCGGAGCCTCAGTCATCAGGCAGGAGGCATCTTTCACCTTCGGGAAAGCAATGACGTCACGGATGGAATCCGCATGTACCATGTGCATTACCAGACGGTCTAAACCATATGCCAAACCGGCATGTGGTGGAACTCCATATTTGAAAGCATCTAAAAGGAATCCAAACTGCTCATGTGCTCGTTCTTTGGTAAACCCGAGCACCTCGAACATTTTTTCCTGGATATCATCCTGATGGATACGGACAGAACCGCCACCTAACTCCGTACCGTTTAAGACAATATCATAAGCCTTTGCACGGACACTGCCCGGGTCAGAATCAATCTTTTCCCAGTCCTCTTCCATCGGCATGGTAAACGGATGGTGCATTGCCATAAAGCGGTTTTCCTCATCAGACCACTCTAATAACGGGAACTCTGTTACCCAGAGGAAATTGTACTGATTCGGGTCTAACAAATCCAGTTCCTTTGCCAGTTCTAAACGGAGCGCACCAAGTACATTCCATACAATCTTATTTTTGTCTGCCGCAAAGAGAAGTAAATCTCCCGCTTCCCCGTCCATAGCTTTTACTAATGCGTCAAGTTCTTCCTCAGTCATAAATTTTGCAAAGGAGGATTTGTAAGTACCATCCTCATTCACTGCTAAATAAGCAAGTCCCTTCGCACCATAACCTTTGGCAAATTCTACTAATTTATCAATTTTCTTACGAGGCATGCCTGCCTGTCCCTTCGCATTGATACCACGGACTGAGCCGCCGTTTTCTAATGCTCCCGTAAATACAGAGAAACCGCATCCTTTCACCACATCGGAAACATTGACTAACTCCATACCAAAGCGGGTATCCGGCTTATCGGAACCAAAACGATCCATCGCCTCCTGCCATGGCATTCTAGGCAAAGGAAGCTGTACGTCTACCCCGATTGCTTCTTTAAATACATACTGCAACAGACGCTCATTGACATCTAAGACATCCTCCACATCCACGAATGAAAGCTCCATGTCCGCCTGGGTAAACTCCGGCTGACGGTCTGCACGCAAATCCTCGTCACGAAAGCATCTTGCAATCTGAAAATAACGGTCATAACCAGAACACATCAACAACTGTTTGTAAAGCTGTGGGGACTGTGGCAGAGCATAAAAATGTCCCTGATGTACACGGCTTGGCACTAAGTAATCTCTTGCTCCCTCCGGTGTTGATTTACATAACATTGGAGTCTCAATCTCAAGAAATCCCTCTTTCATCATAAAATCTCGCATGAGGTAAGCAACCTTGCTGCGGAGCATCAGATTTCTCTGAATGTCCGGTCTTCTAAGGTCTAAGTAACGGTATTTCAAACGAACCTCATCCTTCGTCTGGCTGTTCTCCTCAATCTGGAAAGGCGGTGTCTCAGACTCAGATAAAATACGGATATCGTTGGCAATCACCTCGATATCTCCGGTTTTTAAATTCTCATTAACGGCTGCGGAACGTTTTTCTACTTTACCGGTGACAGCAATCACAAATTCACTTCTTAAGCTCTCTGCCTTTTTATACCCTTCCGCACCAACGGTTTCCTCATTAAACACTAACTGTAATATACCGGAGCGGTCTCTTAAATCAATAAAAATCAGACTTCCTAAATTTCTTCTTTTCTGTACCCATCCCATGACGGTTACAGTCTCACCAATGTTCTGGTTAGAGACTTCGGTACATCTGTGGCTTCTGTGTAAGCCTCTCATTGACTCTGCCATAACTATTCTATCCTCTCTTTTCTTTCACTTACTAATTATTGAAAAATTCGATTATCTCACTGTAGCCTTCGGCATTTAATTTTTCTTTCTGGAATTTTTTATTCTTATTCATACGTACAACCAGTACCTGTTTTCCTGCTGTACGCTCTTCCTGTGCTTTTTTAATGACCTCACTGAGTTTGTCCGCAGGATACCCCTTTTCAATCAGATAAGCTACCTTCGGACGCTGCATCGGTACTGTAAAACCACTCTCCATCAGAAGGAGAATAATGCGCTCAAATCCAATGGAAAATCCACATGCCGGCACATCCTGTCCGGTGAATTTCCCTACCATTTTATCATAACGTCCGCCACCGCCGCAAGCTGCGCCTAACTCCGGCATGGAAATTTCAAAAATAGTTCCTGTATAGTAGCTCATACCACGCACTAAGGTCGGGTCAAAT
The DNA here is from genome assembly GCA_029006795.1 of Clostridiales bacterium. Taxonomy (GTDB): domain Bacteria; phylum Bacillota; class Clostridia; order Lachnospirales; family Lachnospiraceae; genus Roseburia. Next base: position 10,082 of record JAQXGQ010000076.1, read on the forward strand.
ACCATTTTAAAGGAAGCGGTCTTTGCAGACTCTACGCTGTCGATAATCTCGAGAAGATTTTTCTCCACTTCTTCGTCTAAAAATCCCTCTAAGGTCTTTGCTAAATATTTGATACCGTTGTCAGCTTTTTCCACGCCTTCAAACAGTGCTAAATATTTGTCAATGGATTCTTTTGCATAGCCTTCTTTTGCCAGTTCTTCTGCCACACCATCTAAACCGATTTTATCCATCTTATCTAAAATAATAAATACCGTATCAAACTCTTCCTCCGGGAAACCGCTGTATGCAGCCATCGCCTTTAAGATACGACGCTCGTTAATGCGGATTTCAAAATTTTTAAATCCCAGTTTTCCAATGGTGGTAGTAGTGGCTAAAATCAGCTCAATTTCTGCTAAGTTGCTCGGCTCACCGATAATATCAATATCACACTGCATAAACTGGCGGTATCGTCCACGCTGAGGTCTGTCCGCTCTCCACACACTTCCCATCTGAAGCGCCTTAAAAGGAGACGGCAAATCATTGGCATTGTTAGCATAGTAACGCACCAACGGAACTGTCAAATCATAGCGCATACCAAAATCTACTAAATCGCTCTCATCCTTTGCCTCGTCAATTTTTAGCTTCTCACCGCGCTTCATTACTTTAAAAATAAGTTTTTCATTTTCCCCACCCTGTTTATTGCTGAGATTTGCAATATTCTCCATACAAGGAGTCTCTATCGGGGTAAATCCGAAACTACGATAAGTATCCTTTATCACCTGCTGCACATAATCCCTTATCTGCATCTCCTCCGGTAAAATATCTTTCATGCCGTTTACCGGCTTCTTGCTTAATGCCATGCGATTTCCTCCATAATTAACCTTTGCTAAACTAACTATTAATCGCGAGTTTTATATAATAAATGAACTCCCTCTTTAATTGTTTCCGTTATCGTCTGTTGATGTTTCCTAGAATACTCCTTCAGCTTGCGATGCTCCTCATCAGACATTCTTATGGTCACTATTCGATCTTTAATCACATCCGACTTTGGACGCCCCATTTTGCTCATAGGTAATTCCTCCCTTACACCTACAGCCCATTATATTTTTCGTAATACGATATGTCAAGTATTTTCTACAAGTCTATCGTATAATTCTTTATATTTGGTTACTGTTCACTCGTACCTCGTTCCAGTAACAATCTCAGCCTCATGCATCTTCGATGCATGAGGCTGAGATTTTGCATAATATCAATGTCGACGCATAGCTTGACAGCGAGTGTCAAGCTTGCGTGTGAACTGTAACATATTTGTTACATCTGGTCAATCACTTTGTGAATAAGGTCTTGCAGTACTTTATAATGCTCTACCAATGCCTGATGATTCCCAGCCACTTCCTCCGTACGCTTTTCCTTTGCTGCCATTTCCTGCATTCGCGCCTCCTCAGAAAGTTCCATTGCCCCGATGGTTTTTGCATTGCCCTTCAGAGCATGTACCGTGATCCGATAATTATCCCAATCCTCTTTTTTAAGAAATTCTGCCAGTTCTTCATCCTTTTTCCCGTTCATAAATTCGTTCAACATTTCTATGTAAAACATTTTGCTTTCGGCACAATATCCCAGTCCCGTTTTCACATCCAACTCCGGTATCTGTATCGAAAAAATCTGTAATTCCTCCTGTGTAAAAGAATCCTCATCCGCTAAATCCTCAGAAAGTTCCGGTTCTCCATGCTCTACATGCTCTACATGCTCTGCCTTCTCTACCGCCTCATGCCCGGCGGCTTTCTTCTTTTCTTTGTGTCTGAAGCTTACCTTTTCCTCAGGAAGATATTCTGCCAATGCCTTTTCTAGCCCGTCAACAGCGATTGGCTTTGAAAGATAATTGTCAAATCCCTCTGCTAAATATTGTTCCTTCGCACCTGCAATTGCATTGGCAGTCATTACGATAATCTTTGTATTCGCCGGCAGAAATTCGCTTTTCCTTAAAGCCTTCATCGTCTCAATGCCATCCATCTCCGGCATCATATGATCCATAAAAATGATATCATACTGCTTTTTTTTCACCATTCCGATACACTGCCTACCGCTTGATGCCGTATCTACTTTGATATTACTTCGCTTTAACAGTCCTACTGCCACTTTCAGATTCATCTGATTGTCATCAACGACAAGGATTTCTGCATCCGGAGCGTAAAGATATCCCTTATCCTCTGTTTCCATTTTTTCCTTCTGAAGGAAGTTGTTTCCAATTGGTGTTTGATCCACAATTCTCTGTTTTAAGTCAAAATAAAATCTAGACCCCTTCCCATACTCACTCTCAACCTCTAAAGAGCTTCCCATCATTTTAAGCAGACTCTGCACAATGGAGATTCCTAATCCGGTTCCTTCCACATTGTGATTTTTCTCCTCATCAAGTCTCTGGAAGGACTCGAAAAGCCTGCCCATGTCCTCCTGCCGGATACCAATACCTGTATCGATTACCTCCACATGAAGAATGATATTTTCCTCTCCATCTGTCACCTCCTGTCTCTGAATGACCAGAGTCACTTTACCTTCCCTTGTATATTTCACTGCATTCGTCAACAAGTTAATGATAATCTGCCTTACTCTTACATCATCGCCATACAGGGAGCGCGGGAGTTTTTCATCAATCTGTAATTCCAGCACCAGATCCTTCTTTTCTGCTTTATCAGATATCATATTAATCAGATCATTAATAAGATCCGGGGTATCATACTGCACCGGAACTATCTCCATTTTTCCGTCTTCAATCTTGGAAAAATCAAGGATACTGTTAATTAGTGTCAGCAGAGTCTTCCCGGCACTTTGAATATTTTCTGCATATTCGCAAATGTCTTCATCTTCACTTTCACGAAGGATCATTTCATTCATACCAAGAACCGCATTAATTGGGGTACGAATCTCATGACTCATTTGTGCAAGGAACTGGGATTTTGCCTGTGTAGCCTGCACTGCTTCATCCGCTGCATCCTTCAGACGCACATTTACCGCCTGCTGCCAGACTAGCAGCCTGCGAATCAGATGCCTAACGGCAAAAATACAGAAGCCAAACAGCAGTAAAAAAACCGCCTTATAAAAAAAGATTCCTCCATATATAGACCACGCGTCTTTCACCACCATGATAGTAAAATTGGAAAAATCATCGTGTTCCGAAATACAAGCCTTATATTTTCTGTCATAATCCTTTAAAATACCGATTTTTGAATTTTTAGAATAAACCTCTGCATAATTCAATTCCTGCACATTCACAGACCCGCTTCCAGAAAGCTGATATTCTTTGTTTGGATGATTGATTATAATCCCATTATTAGTAATCAAAAAGGCATATCCATCCTCGGAATAAGTATTTTGCATAACCTCAGTCAGCTTATCCAGATTAAAGTCAATCGCAAACACGCCTAGAAAAGCACCATCTTTTCCATATACTTTTTTAGAAAAAGTTAAATAGTACCCGTTCTCCTGTGTATCATAGTAAGGACTGGAAATAAAAAAGCCATCACTGTCACTCATGGTATCTGCATACCATGGATAAGCCTGCAATATGTAATCTTCACCCGGCACCCAGCCATTGTTCATGATTACCTTCCAAGGAGCATCTGGATTTCCTATATATACAAGGGAAATCTCAGGGTAATTTTCTGCGACAGCATTCAAATAAGCTGCTGCTTCCGAACGTTTCTCCAACAATTCAGGCTGTGAGGCTATAGAATGACAAAACATCTCCAATATAGTTTTCCTGTCCTCCATCCATTCAATGAGCTGTGCATTATAGCCGCTTACCTCCTCTGACATACGGGTTTCGCCTAAATCTATGAGCATTTTGTCACAAAAGGTTAAAATCAAAAGCATTGCAACGATAAGCACTCCGGTGACCTGCCACCGGGTTCTTTTCCCAATATGAGACTCCGTTTCTGACCTGTCAGATTTTGATGCTTTCTTTTTCTTTCCCTCGTCCGCCTTGGTGAGACCGGAGTAGGAAAAAAGGTTATCTAGCATATTCGACAGCAGCAACGCTGATTCCTGAATGCTGTCAATATTATCTTTTAAATCGGTACTCATACTCAGGGATTTTCTGTTACTCGAATTCAGTATCCGTTTCAGCGGGGTCTTAAGCTCCGACGATAAATTCGACAAAAATTCTTCCTTGCCAGACAAAGCCTTTTCCGCCCGCATACGGTCATTCTGGGCACGGATATATAACATAACAACGATTACTATCAACAGGAGATTCAGAACAGAATTTCTTATTAACTGAAAATAGCTTTCCTTATATAACTCCCATTCCTGTACACTTAAAATCAAATACCAGTTGTTCTGTGTACGGGTAAAAAATACCTTGTTTTTCTTCCCGTTAATATCACTGTTAAAGGATAACTGCTCTTTACTTTGTGATGTAATTTCACGGAATATATTCTCATACTCCGGCAATACTTCAGACAGGCTTTTGCCAAGATAATCTGCATTCGCATAGCCGATAATCATTCCCTCGTCATTGACAATGAGAGCCTCACTCTTATTTTCACTCTGCATTTCCTCGATGGAATTCTGTATGTTAGACAGAGTGAAATCAAGTGCCACTATGCTTCTTCCATCAGAAAGCAATTCGGATACTGTAATGCACATATTTCCTGTAACAAGGTCTACATAAGGCGGAGAAATATAGATATCCCCCGGATTTTGTTTCAGTGTCTCAGAATACCAGATACGCTCCTCCACGTTATAATCTTCCGGCAGATCATAACCCGGCAGAATAATATATTCATCACGCACCAGAAAGGCATTCATACAAATACCATCAGACAACTGCTTCTGTAATGTGCTCTGTTCCTTAAAAAAAGCGGTCATTTCTTCACGGGAAGCCCCCTGCTCCATCCGTTTCTCCACATTATTTGCCAGAACGGAAGTCATATATTCTGTCTCTGAAAGCACTGCCTGCAAATTCTTAGTAATGCTTTTCATCTGATTCTGTCCGATGGTTTCTATCTGTTTTACAGTCATACTGTAAATTAGCAAAACATTAAGAAGAAGTACAATTACCAAAACAATAAATACCGCACTTATGAAACCATAACTGTATTTTTCTAAATGCCCAAAACCGCTCTTTTTCTTCGCCCCACGTTTTTCTTTCTCCAACATATTTCAATGCTCCACATGACTGTTTTCAATTAAGTGCTTCATAATCATCCGGAACCGTAATTCCTAATGCTTCACAGTTCTCCTGATTATATTTCTTTGTAACATTTTCCGCATAACGGACATTGATTTCCCCTGGATTTTTTCCCTCAACCAAAATCTCATATGCCATCTCGCCTGCGGTATATCCTATGTCATAATAGCTGATTGATAAAGTCGCAATTCCTGCTTCACACAGTCCTTCTTCACCTGCAATCATTGGAACTTTTTCTGAAATGAGGATTTCCTTCAAAATATCTGCCTGTGATGCTATCGTATTATCTGTCGGGATATAGATCACATCACATTCTGACGCTGCTTTCTGTACCGTCTTTTCAATTTCTTCTTTATTTGCTACGGTATAGGTTCCAAAAGGTATTCCCTTTTCGGTAAGAATAGATTCCATCATTTGTGCCTGAAAAATAGAATTTGTCTCAGCAGAGCAATATAAGATACCAACCTTTTTTGCCTCTGGAACAAGCTCCTGAATCATATCCGCCTGACTCTCTATCGGTGCCAGATCCGAGGTTCCTGTTACATTCATACCGGATGATCCGGTCCATTCTCTCATATTCAAGGCTGTCCCATAATCCGTAATAGAAGTTGCCACAATGGGAATCGTGTTTGTTGCCTGTGAGGCAGCCATTAAAGCCGATGTTGCATTTGCCATAAGCAGATCCATATCATCCGATACGAAGCCGTTTAAAATTTCCTGACACTTCTGTGTGCTGCCCTGTGCTATCTGCACATCAAATGTAACCTCATCACCCAGTTTCTCTGTCAATGCCTCCTGAAAGCCCTTTGTTGCTTCATCTAATGCCGCATGCTCTTCCCACTGACAGATTCCTATGCGATACTTTCCTTCCTCCTCTTTGGCACTCTCCTGACTGCCACATGCAGTCAGACTACATACTAGTACGGCAAGTAATACCACCGAAACTTTTCTTCTATTTTTTTTCATAATAATCTCCTTATCCTATATGTTTCCCCACTGCCAACACTACATTAAATGCTAATACAATAACATCTTTTGTTACATCTCATGCATCCGGTATTCCGTATCGTCATCAATGATAGCTAACATCACATCTGCAAAGTATGGATCAAACTGGCTGCCTTTCCCCTTTTCAATCTCATCTCGTGCCACCTCCTGTGGCAGCACATCACGGTAGCTGCGCTTAGAGGTCATGGCATCGTAAGCGTCGGCAACACCGATAATTCTTGCCACCTCTGGAATTTCTTCGCCTTTTAGTTTATCCGGATAGCCTCTGCCGTCATAGCGTTCATGATGCCACCTTGCTCCAATTCCGATATTCGGAAGTTCAGAAATATTCTTAAGGATATCACTCCCGATTACAGGATGCGTCTTGATGATTTCGTATTCTTCATCTGTCAGTTTGGAAGTCTTATTGATAATTTCATCCGGTATACCAATCTTTCCGATGTCGTGCAGAAGACCCATATAATAGATGTCCTCCTGCTCTTTTTCACTCTTGCCTACTCGCTTTGCAATCTCTCTTGCATATTCTGCCACACGGGTGGAATGACCATTTGTATATTTATCCTTAGCATCAATGGTTCCCGCAAGCGTGCGCATAATCTGTAAGGACATTCGTTCTACCTTCCGTCTTCTCTCCTCCGCTTTCCATGTCTGCTTTTCGACCTCCTCCTGCAGATTTTTCTGCAAACGGTCAAGCTGCAGAATGCGGCTTACACGCTGTATCATGATATCCGCAACAAAAGGCTTTGTGATGAAGTCAAGTGCACCTTCCTTAAAACATTTTACCTCTGTAGTTCTGCCATCATCCGCTGTCAGGAAAATTACGGGAATATCCCGGCAACTGTCGTCAGCCTGAATCTTTTTCATAACCTCAAACCCATCCATTCCCGGCATATGCAGATCCAGCAGAATTAAATCAGGGTGCCTATCCTTTAAGAAATCCAGTGCTTTTTCACCCGAATCCACACTTTCTACCTGAAATTGTCCGTTTAACATCTTCTCTGCGATCCGCAAGTTCATGCTATCATCATCCACTACAAGAATTTGCGGTAATGTTTCCGTCCGCTCCTGCACTGTCTGCACTTCCGTCACCGGTTCCCAAAGAATTTTTTGTAAATGAAACAGCAGCTTTCTGTAATTCTCCATTGTACTACCATGATGCTCTCTGATAAAACCGATGTTATTTTCCTTTGCCGCCATTTCCAACGACTTTGCCTGATCAGAAACACTAGTCGCCCCGATGGATAGAGATGTACTTTTAAGCGCATGCACAAAAACCCGGTAATTCTCCCAATCCTCTTTCTCATAGGCATCTTCGATACTATCATATTTCTGATTATCCAGATAGGTGAGCAGCATTTCTTTATAAAACTCCTCGCTGTCACAGCAGTAAGCAAGCCCCGTGACGGTATCTAATATGGTATCTAGTTGTCCAATAAAATCATTGTGAATATTACTTGTTGATGACATAATCTACTCCTACTCAAAGAATACAGCCACACCCTCATACAACTTTTGCGGCAAGATTGGCTTTGGAATAAATCCCTGCACTGCATATTCCCCATTTGCCACTGACTGTTCCATGTCCTCGGAAGAGGATAAAAACACAATCGGCATCTCTGCTAATTCACTTCTTGCCCGAATTGCATCTAGCGTTTCAACTCCACTCATTACTGGCATTTCCACATCCAAAAGAATCAAATCCACTGTTTCCTCCTGCAAAAGTGCAAGGGCAGTCTGTCCCGAATCTGCCTTTTTTACATCATAGCCCTTCTTCTTAAGAGTCATTTCTGTCATTCTTAAATTCATTGCATCGTCATCTACAACTAAAATTGTTTTTCCCATTTCTTGTTTTCTCCTGTTCTTCTCTTATTTTCTCTGCTGTATCTGTTGCACCTTTTTCTTCAAAGATCAAGTCACTACTGTCTCCCTTTCGTTCTATTATACACAATCAAGTCGAAAAAAGTAAACTATCCAAAAGTATAGTCTTTTTTTAGTATAATGTTTTTTCATGGATACAAAAGAACGTGAAATCAGAGCTTTTGTAAAACTAAACAATTTCCTTCCTAACTCAAGATGCCTTTTGATCACAAACAGCGAAGAAGACACCCTGGAATGTGATAGCATCAAAGTTGAAGTTATTCCTATTTGGAAATGGTTATTAAAATAAGCAACACACCGGAATGCTAGCATTCCGGTGTCATGAATAACGCTCTTTTTCTCTCAATCATCTCATCAATTCTACTAATATATTGTCCAACATCTTTGACATTTTCACAACGTTCAATGCGATGTGTTCCATCCGGATTCGGCGTCGTCCATACCCGCTTGGTGCTGCTTCCTGCTCCGAGCGCCACAATGGTCTGTTTCTCCTCCATAATCAAAATGTTATAAATACCTGCCTTGCCCTCTTTTGCATAACCGACATTTTCCATATTGCCCGCCATACTCTTCTGGCGATAAAGATAATAAGGTGAAAGTCCCATCTCTTTTGCATAGGAAGCCGTCAAATCCATGTGCTCCTGCGTATTTACCATTTTGTAATCTTTGTAATCATCCTTAAACATATTCAGCCGTGCCGCCCGCTTTAACGCCAGAGAATGAACGGTAAGATTGTCCGGTTCTAATGCCTTAATCTGCTCCATAGTATCTTTCACATCAGAAAGGCTCTCCTCCGGCAGTCCCATAATCAAATCCATATTGATATTGTCAAAGCCTAATTCCCGCGCCATCCGAAAACTCTCTACTGTCTGTTCCACCGTATGATGGCGTCCAATCAAATCCAAGGTCTGCTGCTTCATGGTCTGTGGATTGATGGAAATTCTAGAAATCCCCCACTTCCGCAATACCTCCAATTTCTCTCTGGTAATGCTGTCCGGTCTTCCTGCCTCGACGGTAAATTCCAGGCAGTCCGATAAATCAAAACTGCATTTAATTTTACGAATCAGTCTGTCTAACTGATACGGTTCTAATGTGGTAGGCGTTCCCCCACCGATGTAAATAGAATTAAGATGCTTTCCGGCAAATTTCACTGCCGCATAATCAATCTCCTTCTCCAAAGCATCCAGGTAAGCATCCACCTGTTTTGCCCAACTTATCAGTGGATATGAAGTAAACGAACAATAAAGACAGGTCGTAGGACAGAACGGTATCCCGATATAAAGGCTGTAGCCATTCTCATAATCAATCCTGCGCAACAATGCCATTTCCCTTTTTGCAATGTCAATGGAAAGATTTATTTTTTCCTCTGAAGCGAAATAAGTATTCTTCATATAAGACTTAATTTCTGCTTCACTTTTTCCCTCTTCTAACTGTTTCATGGGAATTTTGGTGGGACGGATACCGGTCAATGTTCCCCATGGAAGTTTCTTTCCTGTATACTCTGAAAGTAACTCATAAATATTTTGTTTCAGACAGTTTTTTGTACCAGAACGATCAGAAAAATCTACTGCAAATTCCCTCTCTATCGGCAGTTCTCCTACCCGTTTTTCCTCATCCTCACACCGACGCCAGTCCAAATGAATGGCATTTTCCCGGTAGATGACCTCCATCTGAAAACCAATGGGCTCCTCGTAGGATTTTTCTTCAGCAGACACTCCCACATATTCTTCTGGATAAAATGCCTTCACCAGAGAATGAATATCATACTCAAATTCCGGCTTGTTTAATTTTACTGCTATCATAGCAAACTCTTTTCTTTCTTAAATCATCATTTTATTTCTTTTTACTAATCCGGCATTTTACAGATATGGATTATACATCCGCTCCGTACCAATCGTTGTGATATCATTATGTCCGGTATAAACGGTAATGTCATCCGGCAATACCATCAGTTTTTCCTTGATAGCGCGGATAAGCTGCGAAGAGCTACCTTTCGGGAAATCGGTTCTTCCCACGGACATACAGAATAATGTATCTCCGGAAAAAAGAACATTCTGGTAGGAAAACAGATAGCAGCAGCCTCCTACGGTATGCCCCGGTGTAAATAGTACCCGGATATGGAAACCCGCTAAATCTATCTCCTGTTCATCTTTCAAGTAGCGGTCAGCATGAAAAGAAAGTTCTCTTCCTTCCCAGCCACTTAAATTTAATGCCGGATTCTCCAAAGTTTCTTTCTCGTGTTCCTCCGCATAAATCTCAATATGAAAATGCTCTGCCAAATCTGCTGCCGCCGTAGCATGGTCAAAATGTCCATGCGTCAGTAAAATTGCAACAGGATTTAACTTTTCCTCTTCAATTATCTCTGCCAGACGGTCTGCGCTTGCTCCCGGATCTATAATCAACATTTCTTTCGTCTCATCATTGATGGCAAAATAGCAGTTTGTCTGCACGGATCCTACCACATACTGTTCTACTCTAAGGGGTGCCATAGTTTCTCCTTTTCTCCTAACCGGTGGTTCTCTCAATATCAATCACACTTTCAACCTGTCGCAATTTATCAATCACACTGGTGAGTTCTGCTCTTCCTTTCGTGCTGAAAGACAGGTCAATTGTCGCAACACCCTGTTTGCTGGTTTTTGAGTGAATGGAATTGATATCAATCTCCCGCTCCGTAAATACTCTGGTGATATCTACGAGAAGTCCGGTACGGTTATTTCCATAAATCTTAATCTCTGCGCGATAAAGTCCGTTACCAACGCTCTCATCATCATGCTGCCACTCTGCATCAATCAGACGCTCTTTTTCCATTTCTGACAAGTTCATCACATTGATACAGTCTGTCCGGTGAATAGAAACACCCCTGCCTCTGGTGACAAATCCGACAATCTCATCTCCCGGCACCGGGCTGCAACACTTAGAAAAATGAACTGCCACATCATAAAGTCCCTTAACAATAATTCCGCTCTTGGAATGTTTTACCGCCGCTTTCTCTTTGTTCTCTGAAATTGTCTCTAGGACTTCCTCATCTGTAATCCTTGCAAGATGGTCTTTCTTGTACTCCTCGTACATACGGTTTACAATCTGACCTTCCTTTAACCCGCCATGTCCGATAGTGGCAAGGCAGGAATTCCAGTCATGGAAACCATATTTGCGTAATATCTTCTCCTGATATTCCGGTTTATTGATATCCGGGAAATTGATTCCCTTTGCCTTGCAAGACGCAACCAGAAGGTCTTTTCCCCGGATAATATTCTCTTCCTTTAATTCGCTGCGGAACCACTGATTGATTTTATTCTTTGCCTGAGTACTCTTTACGATATTTAACCAGTCACGGCTTGGACCTTTGGAGTTCTGGGAAGTCACAACCTCAATTCTGTCACCGTTTTGTATCACATAATCAATCGGCACTAGCTTACCGTTAGCCTTTGCTCCCACCATCTTATTTCCGACAGCAGAATGAATACTATAGGCAAAGTCAATGGGCGTGGAACCCTTTGGCAGATTTTTTACATCTCCGGTGGGTGTAAAACAGAATACCGTATCGGAAAACAAATCCAAATCGCTCTTTAACAGGCTCATAAACTCCTTGTTATCCGACATATCCCGCTGCCATTCCAAAATCTGACGCAGCCAGCTTAGTTTTTCTTCTTCCGTCACTGTCATCGGTGCCGCTGCCCCACCGTTATTGCTCGCTTCTTTATATTTCCAGTGCGCTGCAATACCATATTCTGCGGTACGGTGCATCTCATAAGTACGAATCTGTATCTCAAAAGGCTGTCCCGTAGGCCCAATCAAGGTGGTATGCAGGGACTGATACATATTAGGCTTTGGCATGGCAATATAATCCTTGAAACGTCCCGGAATCGGCTTATACATCTCGTGAATCACACCCAATGCCGCATAACAGTCTTTCACGGAATCTACAATAATACGGATGGCAAACAAATCATAGATCTGATCTAGGGTCTTATCCTGGTTCACCATCTTCTTGTAGATGCTGAAGAAATGCTTTGCACGCCCGTCAATCTGTGCCGGAATCCCTGCATCTGTGATATGATGACGAACCTCTTCCACAAGACTCTGCACATAATCGTCCCTGACACTCTTTCTCTGGTCAATCTGTCTTACTAAATCATAGTAAGCCTCCGGCTCTAAATATTTTAAAGATAAGTCATCTAGTTCTATCTTAATCTTAGAAATACCAAGACGCTGGGCAAGAGGACAGTAAATTTCCTGTGTCTCCCTTGCAATTCGTATCTGTCCCTCCGGCGACTGATATTTTAAGGTACGCATATTATGAAGGCGGTCTGCTAATTTAATCATAATGACCCTGATGTCCTTTGCCATAGCAAGGAACATCTTACGCAGGTTCTCAGCCTGCATTTCCAAGCGGTCAGAAGTCTTATCCTTCTCATTTGGATTATTATCTGTCAAATGAAGATGTTGTAATTTCGTTACTCCATCCACTAGAAGCAAAACCTCTTCCCCAAAAATATCGGATAATTCCTGTTCCGTCATTGTGGTATCTTCCAACACATCATGGAGCAGACCGGCTACAATTGTCTCCTTGTCTAACTCTAATTCTGCCAGAATAATTGCCACACATAACGGATGGATAATATATGGCTCCCCTGATTTGCGCACCTGTCCCGCATGTGCATCACAGGCAATCCGGTATGCCTTTTCAATTAGGGAAATATCCGTAGACGGATGATATTTGCGCACACTGGTAATCAGTTCTTCATATAATTTTTCAGGGCTCTCAAACTCTTTCATCCGCTTGATATTCCCATCCTCTTCTTTTACCATTTTTGCTAATTCTTCTGCTGAAAAATCTGCCATGTACATCACCCACTTTATCCATCTTTTTTTGTGTAATAAGTACTTTTCCTTCTTATTACGTGGAAGTCTTCCATGTTATATTTAAATATTATATTTTATTTCTTACTAAAATGCAACGCATAAGTATGACAAAAAAGACTGCTATTTCGCAGTCTTTTCTAGCTTTTTTCTTATTAAGTTCTATTCGGAAATGGTTTTCTTATGAATAAGAACCATTCCTCCCGCAAATGCAACTACTGCCACTGCAAACATCACCCATTCTGCAGCCGTTGGCATTTCTTCGATACTGCTGAGCACCATTCCTGTGAGGTTAAAGAAAAAGTGAAAACAAATATTTGCCGTCAATGACTGGAAACGTTCGAATGTCCATATCAATATCATACTGAGCAGGAATGTATAAATTCCCCAGACAATCGTACCATGTGATAATGCAAACAATAAAGAAGCAATCACAGCTGCTGCAACCGCAGCCATTCCCTGTTTCAATCTGGTATAAATCAGTCCACGAAATACTATTTCTTCTAATATCGGTGCTACAATAACCGTAGCTATCCATGCAACTGCCATATTTCCCGCACCAATCATACTAGAATTCTGTTGATAGGATTCTATCCAGCTTTCTGGAAACGGAATTATCTGTAACAGTTTCGAAACCACAATATTAAATCCAACCGCAGCCAATGCCACCGGTACAATACCGGACACCGGCATAGAACGGATAGAAGTTTCCTCCAGAAAATTCTTCTTGCGGATCAAAAAGACAAGTCCTAAAATCAGCAATGTCAGGATGCTTGAAATCAACGTCA
>JAQXGQ010000077.1 GCA_029006795.1 Clostridiales bacterium
GACTTTCCGCCGGAAGCATCATTTAACAGAAGCGGCTGCACTTTATCTAACATATTAGCAAACTTTGCCTCCGGTGTATCCATTGCCTCAAACTCATCCCAAAGTCCTCTGTACTCCTTCTGCTGTTTCTCTGGCAGAAGCCCGAAAATACGGTCCGCAGCCTTTAATTCCCGCTCTCTTTTTGTCTTATTTCCCTCAGTGTCATAGGCGTAGGTATCTCCCGCATCAATCTCAATCACATCATGGAGCAGCACCATTTTCATAGTTTTTAATACATCAATCGGCTCATTAGTATAATCTGCAAAAACGAACGCCATCAATGCTAAATGCCAGGAATGCTCTGCATCATTTTCCTTTCTGCTGCCGTCACTCAAATAAGTCTGTCTGCCTATTTTTTTGATTTTATCTAATTCCATGATAAAGTTTATCTGTTTTTCAAAATCTGTCATTTACGACACCTCTCTATCCTATCATAAATCCTACGATATAAAGTGCCACCCAAATCCCCAGTGTCAAAAAAGACAGCACTGTTGCAAGATAAGGAAATAATTTGTAGGAATTTTCCTCTCCCAGACTCATAATTGCCAGCACAAAAGCCACTACACTAATCAGCATGGAACTGACCCCTGCACTGCCTAAATACATCGTACCATTTCCCCTGCTCTGAAAGGATGCCACTATCACCAGCACAAAAACTGCAATTGAAATCGCAGCCAAAACAAATGCCAGTATTCCCCGTTTTGACTGCGTTTTATCTGTAAATTTGTAACCACTTCTATGTCGTTTTATTGCCATGTTTTCCTCTCCAAGCCCGTACCGCTAAAAAATATACCAAAAAGCCCAGCATTCCGCCAACAGTATTTAACAGTAAATCATCCACATCAAAACTTCCCACTTTAAAAATCAGCTGGAGCAGTTCCACTACCAGGCTCAATTCAAAACTATACCAGACAGTACACAAGATACGCCGGCATCTTACAGAAAATATCGGCAGGAAAGCACCAAACGGCATAAACGCTACTACATTTCCCACCAGATTTAAAACAACTGCCTTCCTTCCTAACACGTTCCGATAACGAATAAACCTCCCTATTTCCTTAAAGGGAACCAGATTATAATGGTACACTCTCTCACTGTAGGTTCTGCCCATCTCCTCTGAGAAAAAAAGGAAGTAGAACAATACGAAAAAATAAATCAAAAACAATATGCCTGCCACTGTGCGGCTCTTTTTCCTATTTGCATCCATACTGTTCATAGTATTTGTCAATTGCTGCTTTTATTTCATCGTTAATAACAATTCTTCCCTGACATTCTCTGTTGTAGAGATGCTCAACCACTTCATCCATAGTTACAATAGCGTTTGCTGCAAATCCATATTTCTCACGAATTTCATCTAAGGCACTCTTCTCGCCGCCAAGCCCTTTTTCCATGCGGTTTAAAGATACCATAAGTCCAATAATCTCCACATCAGCAGCTCCTTTTACCTTCGGAACTGTCTCCTCCATAGATTTTCCTGAGGTAGTGACATCCTCAATCATAACCACTCTGTCGCCATCCTTTAAAGTACTTCCAAGAAAACTTCCTTTATCTGCCCCATGGTCCTTTTCCTCCTTGCGGTCAGAACAATAACGAATTTCTTTCTTATATAATTTACTATAGGCTACTGCTGTGACTACGCTGATAGGTATTCCTTTATAAGCCGGTCCGAATAATACGTCAAAATCATCTCCATAATTTTCATGGATGGCTTTTGCATAATATTCTCCTAAACGCATCAGCTGAGTTCCTGTTACATAAGCTCCCGCATTCATAAAAAATGGGGATTTTCTACCGCTCTTTAAGGTAAATTCCCCAAACTTTAAAACATCACTCTCTACCATAAATTCGATAAACTCTTTCTTATAACTTTCCATATGTCTGTTTTCTCCTTATTTTAAGCCATTTCTAGGCATTTATTTTTCTTATTTTAGTGTTACTGTACCATATCTGTGCCATTTTGATTTTACCCTGTCATTGCTCTCTCATACTGTTTTCAACGGTACTCCTTCTTCTAAGTATGTGATGTAAGCTTTTCAAAAACCATGTCTGGGTTATTCTTATGTTTTCTTTTCATGGTGCCATCTATGTTAATACTTTTCTGGCATTTTTCTATTCCTTTGTAATTACAGATATTGTCTGCATGGATATACTTTTTGTAGTATACCACCTACCCCTTGATTTTTCAACCGACAAATCAATCTATCCAGCGGTGAAAAATACAAACTCTTTTTCACACTTATCATCTTCTGTTCTACAAGGTGGCTGTGTACCTCCTCTCTGTTTATTTCCTGCCTGTCTGCATTTTCTATTTATTATACATATTTTTTATACTTTTTATCAGATTGGCGACAGACGACATGGGAAATGGAATGAATGACCAGTTTTTACCCAATTCATTATTTTCTCACTAAAAATACCCCTCAGCTATCTGAGGGGTAAAATAAATTTTCTTATAAGACCATATATTAAGTTATTTCCATGATCTATACCAGATTCGCAGCTCCGATAATGCCCGCACTGTTTCCTAAAACAGCGCATCTTACCGGTGGAACAAATGCCTTCTCTCCTGCAAAACATTTCTTTTGGATATATGCACTGACCGGAGCGGTGAGTTTGTCTCCCTGATTACAGACACCACCGGAAAGCAATACTACCTCCGGACGGAATATATTGACAAAGTTTGCAACCGTCTCTCCTAAGTAGATAAGATAATTTTCCACCACTTCTTTTGCTGCTGCATCTCCTGCTTCGGCAGCATCGAAGGGTATCTTCCCATTCATATTGCTTAAATCGTTTCCGCACAATTCATTCAGTCTCGATGCCGGGTTCTGTTCTGCTGCCCTTTTTGCATCTCTTATCAGCGCCGTCGCAGATACATAGGCTTCCACGCAGCCCCTTCTTCCACAGGTACACAGCTCACCGCCAAATATCAGACTGGTATGCCCTAACTCCGAACCTCCGGCATGGGCACCTTCAAATACCCTGCCGTCAAGAATGACTCCTCCGCCCACTCCGGTGCCGAGGGTCAACAGTATGGCATTTTTTATCTCTTTTGCCGCTCCTGCCTTCACCTCTCCTAAGGCTGCACAGTTGGCATCATTAGACACTTTAACGGGGCAGGAAAAGTACTGCTGCATCTCTGCCACAAGGGGTACGTCTTCCCAACCAAAATTATTTGAAAAAACAACTTCTCCCCGTCGTGCATCTATGGTTCCCGGACTTCCAATTCCCACACCGGAAAGCTCATTTTCCGCTATCCCGGTATTTTGTAACAGTCCCTTTACCAGCTTTGCCATATCAGCAACTACTTCCTGATAAGGACGTTTTGCCTTTGTCGGCACAGAATCCTCTAAAACGATTTTTTGTCTTTCATCCACGATTCCCGCTTTCATATTCGTTCCGCCTAAGTCAATTCCCGCTCTGTACATCCCCATTTCCCAGTCCTTTTATTTTAACTAATCATGCACGGCTCCTACCAGTTCCTTAATATCCTTTACCTGATATCTTTCCATGTATGCCGCAATACCATCCACAATCTCTTCCGTCACCTTCGGATTGGTAAAATTAGCAGTTCCCACTGAAATCGCGGTAGCACCTGCCAATATCATTTCAATGGCATCCTCTGCATTCATAATGCCCCCCATTCCGATAATTGGTATCTGTACCGCCTGCGCTGTCTGATATACCATACGGACTGCCACCGGATGTACCGCAGGACCTGACATACCACCGGTTTTATTCGCAAGTACAAAATTTCTCCGATGAATGTCAATCTTCATTCCGGTTAAAGTGTTTATCATGGAAAGTGCATCTGCACCTCCTGCCTCTGCCGCCTTTGCCATTTCCGTAATGTCTGTTACATTCGGAGAAAGCTTCATAATCACCGGTTGTGCTGCATATTTTTTAATTTCTCTTGTGATTGTTTCTACCATCTTAGGGTTCTGTCCGAAAGCTATACCGCCTTCTTTGACATTCGGACAGGAAATGTTGATTTCTAGCATATCCACCGGCTGCTCTGCAAGACGTTTTACCACTTCCACATACTCCTCTGTGGTATGACCGCAGACATTGACAATAATTTTCGTGTCATACTGTTTCAAAAAAGGAATGTCTCTCTCAATAAATAAATCGATCCCCGGGTTCTGTAATCCGATGGCATTTAACATTCCGCCGTATACCTCAGCGACACGAGGAGTAGGATTCCCCTCCCATGGTACATTTGCAACCCCTTTCGTCACTACTGCACCAAGTTTATTTAAGTCTACAAATTCAGAGTACTCTTCCCCCGCACCAAAGGTTCCTGAGGCAGTCATCACTGGATTTTTTAAGGTTACTCCACATAAATCCACACTCATATTCATTAAAAATCCACCTCCTCTGCAAGAAATACCGGTCCCTCTTTGCATATTCGTTTATTCTTCACATTGCTGTGGACATCTTTTTCTTTTGACTTACAAACACAGGCAAGACACGCTCCGATTCCACATGCCATACGCTCTTCCATAGAAATCCAGCATTCGATCTGGTTTTCTGCCGCATAATTTTTCAATGCGCGAAGCATGGGCGTTGGGCCACAGGCATAAATAACATCTGCTGTAATCCCGTTTTCGCGGATAGCGTCTAACACATTTCCTTTTGTTCCGGCGCTGCCATCTTCTGTGGCAATATACACCTTTCCGAGCTTTTCAAACTCGTCCACTAAAAACAACTCATCCCGAAATCCGAGTACCATCTGTTTTTCACAGTCTAACTCTTTCGCTAACTGGAGCATTGGAGGAATACCGATACCTCCGCCGATTAAAAATGCTTTTTTTTCTTTCTTTGGGAAACCATTCCCTAACGGTCCTACCACCTTTAGCTGCATACCGTCACACATCGCACTAAATTCCGCTGTTCCTTTTCCGGCAATACGATAGACCAGACGAATTGCATTTTTTTCTTTCTCGATTTCACAAATGCTGATGGGTCTTGGAAGCAGCCTGCTTCCGTCATTGCTGTAAACGGACACAAACTGTCCCGCCTTCGCATGCGCTGCAATTTCTTTCGTACAAAGCCACATACTGTAAATACCCTCGGCAATTTTCTCCTGGCTTATGATAGATACCATTTCCTCAAACTTCGTGTGCATATTCTTACCATGCCCTTTCTGTCTTCCTCTATTTTTCTTCCTGATATGCAATATGACCGCCCACTATAGTAGCCCGCACCTTTCCGGTAACTTTTCTGCCGTCAAACGGTGTATTCTTTCCCTTGCTGGCAAATTTATTTTTATCAATCTTATAAGTAGCTTTCGGGTCAAAAATCACAATATCTGCTACCTTACCCGGCTGAATATCTCCCTTATCAATGCCGATAATTCTTGCTGGATTATAGCTCATTTTCTCTGCCATCTGCATTGGGGTAAGATACCCGCCCAGCACCAGTTCCGTATAAGCAAGAGACGCGGCTGTCTCTAATCCCACAATGCCAAAGGGGGCATTTTTCATGGAAGTATTTTTGTCCTGGAAAGTATGCGGAGCATGGTCTGTAGAAATGACATCCATGATATTATCCCGAAGTCCCTCTTTCAATGCCTGTACATCCTTTGAAGTACGCAGAGGCGGATTCATTTTGTAATTGGTATCTGCATCCATATCTATAGGTACATTTTTCTCCACATCCATAGAAGGCTCTGCCTTTTTGATATCATCTGAGGTCAGAGTGAAGTGGTGCGGGCAGACCTCTGCCGTTACCGAAATGTTATGGTCCTTCGCAAGTTTCATAATCATAACGGAATTTCTCGTAGAACAATGGCAAAGGTGCAGCTTTGCACCCGTATCATAGCTTAACATCACATCCCGCGCTATTATGATATCTTCTACCGAATTGGTAATTCCTTTTAATCCCAGTTCTTTTGCCCTCTCATCCTCATTCATAACACCGCCGTTGACTAAATTGATATCTTCACAGTGGGCAAGCACGACTAAATCTAATTCTTTTGCTTTTTCCATCGCTTCCCTGTAAAGTTCGGCATTCATAACGGATTTACCGTCTTCACTGATGGCACGGATTCCGGCCTTTGCCATTCCCTCAATATCGGAAAGTTCTTTTCCTTTCTGACCTTTGGTAACCGCTCCTACCTGCATGACATTTACCACGCCAACCATTTTTGCCTTATTGTGGACATAATTTACCACATCTGCGTTGTCCACCACAGGTTTGGTATTTGGCATGGCAAGAATGGTGGTATAACCGCCATGTGCCGCAGCACGGCACCCGGTTTCAATGGTCTCCTTCTGCTCAAAACCGGGATCCCTTAAATGCACGTGCATATCAATAAACCCGGGCATAACAAAGCATCCCTTTGCATCAATCTGCTGCTCTGCCTTAACCTTGATATTCTTTTCAATTTTGGAAACAACCCCGTTCTCCACAAGTACATCCGCCACTTCTTCCATTCCGGTTGCCGGATTGATAACTTGTCCACCCTTAATCAATATTGTCATAAGCTTTTCTCCATTCTTTTTTTTCTATCGTTATAACGCCGCACAGGCGCAATTATCCAAAAATATTTTAACATACATAATTTGAGGGGGCAACAGTTTCGTTGTCCCCTCCTATATACATTTCCCTATATCATTCGCATTTTTATCCACTTTCCACTCAGATAACGTACGGAAAAAATAATGCCGCGTATCGTCCAGTCTGCAAACATACCAATCCAAACACCCATAGGGCCTGTATGAAGCACTCTCATGCAGAATACCGCCAATGCCACCCGGCAGAGCCACATGGTACAGGTGGCAGTCACCATAGAAAAGCGCACATCTCCGGCAGCACGCATCCCATATCCCGGAATAAAAGATAATACCCACACCAACGGTTTCACAATGGTGATGGCAATCATCATTTGGAAACAGAGCTTTGCGCTTTCCGGTTCCGTTGCCGCTAACCACATGGCAGGTTTACAGATAGCGAACACAAAAAGACAGGAAAAAAGCACAGCTATTTCCGCATACCAACTGAGTTTAACTATATAGTATTTTGCCTCTTCCTTTCGTCCGGCACCGATTGCCTGACCTACCACAGTCATCAATCCGATACCAATACCTATCCCTGCCACACCGTTGACATTTTCAAAAATAACTGTCAGTGCCTGAGCGGCAATAGCAGTCGTTCCGAGCGTAGATACGGTAGACTGGATTGCTAGCTTTCCAAACTGAAACATTCCGTTTTCGATTCCCGAAGGCACCCCCACCGCTAATATTTTTAAAATCAGAGGAAAGTCCGGACGGATTGACAGATAATGATTCAACACAATTTCCTGTCCCGGCTTTGACAATCGATAAAAAATTACCACGGTGCAAAATAAACGGGAAAGAAGGGTAGAAATTGCCGCCCCCGTCACTCCCATATGTAAACCAAAAATCAAAATCGCATTTCCTGCAATATTGATAAGATTTGATATTACAGAAACCTTCATTGGATATTTTGCGTCCCCGGCAGCGCGATAGATTGCAGATCCCGCATTAAATAATGCGATAAAGGGATAAGAAAGTGCCGTGATAAAAAAATAGATTTGGGAACTTCTCATCACTTCCGGCTCGATTTCACCAAACACCAGCTCTAACAGGGGGTTGCGAAATACAATGCAGAGCAGGGTTAAGGTAGTAGAAATCGTTACCACTGTAAGTACAATCTGCCTCGCCGCCCGGTTACTCCCCTCACGGTTTCCGCTTCCGATATACTGCGAGCAGATAATCGTGGCTCCTGCTGCCAATGCAGCAAATACCTGAATCACAAGTGTATTAATAGAATCCACCAACGATACGGCTGAAATTGCCTCACTTCCCACATTGCTCACCATCATGGTATCAATCATTCCCATAAGAGAATTAAGAAGCTGCTCCACCATTAACGGTATCAGCAGCATCTTTAACGCTTTCCCGGAAAAAAGTAAATTTTCTTTATCTATCCGGCTTTTATCATATAGTTTTATCATGGTAACACTCATGCCTTTCTATCATCCGCATGTTTCCAATTTTCTCATCACAGGGGAAGTTTCCCATAAATCTCCATAGGAACATATGCCTTCACATAAATTCCCTCCGGTCTGTAATCTTCCTCTAACAATTCCCCGCTCTTTCGTATCTGTCCAATAATCCCTGCATCCCCATAAGAAATCGTCCGTTCCACAAGCACCTTATTTTCCCGCAGCAGTTCACAGAGCAACATCTTTAATTCTTCTAAGCCCGTACCTTTCTTTGCCGAAATATTTAAAGTGTAATCCGCCTTAAAATCACGAAGCGGTTCTTCCTCCGTCACTGCATCCTGTTTGTTAAATAAGGTGACAACTGTCTTTTCCTTAATATCTAAGTGATAAAGCGTATCATAGACAATGTGCATCTGCTTTTCTCTTTGTGGATTTGAAGCATCTACCACATGAAGAATATAATCCGCATACTTTGCTTCCTCTAATGTACTTTTAAAGGCCTCGATCAGATGGTGGGGTAATTTACGGATAAATCCGACTGTATCCGTCAGTAAAATCTGCTGTTTACCCGGCAGTTCTAACATGCGGGTAGTCGGATCTAAAGTGGCAAACAGTTTATCCTCTTCTAATACTCCCGCATCCGTCAGGCGATTTAACAGGGTAGATTTTCCCGCATTCGTATAACCTACAATGGCTGCCACCGGCACTTCCTTTTTCTCCCGCTGTGACCTTGTGATTTCACGATGCTTTCGAACTTCCTTCAACTCTCTGTTAAGCTGGGCAATCCTATCCTTGATAAGACGGCGGTCCATCTCTAACTTTTTCTCACCGGGTCCCCTTGTTCCAATACCACCTCCAAGACGGGACATGGAACGTCCTAAACCTGCCAGGCGGCTTAGCCGGTATTTTAACTGGGCAAGTTCCACCTGAATTTTTCCCTCACTGGTAGTTGCCCTTGCAGCAAAAATGTCTAAAATGATAAGAGTTCTGTCCATGACTTTGGTGTTTAGCATGGACTCTAAATTTTTCAGCTGCGCCGGAGAAAGTTCATCATCACAGACAATACCGGTAGCTCCTGACTCCTCCACCAGTTTTTCAATCTCCTGTACTTTTCCGGTTCCTACATAAGTACCCGGATGAATCAGCTCACGTTTCTGGATGAGTGTTCCCACCACTGTGGCTCCTGCAGTCTTCACTAACTCTGCTAATTCTGCCACAGAATCCTCGGCATCATCACCATCCTGCTCACTGACACCCACTAATACGCCTCTTTCTTCTAATTCTTCTATTTCAAATACTTCTGCCATAGGTTCCTTTCCATCATGGTTCTATTTATTCCGTCTGTTTGGTATTTTCCGTGCTCTCTGCCGGCTCTATACTTTCGGTCTCTGTTTCTTTTGTTCCCTGCTCCGTAAGATTCTCTGTACTCTCCTGCTCTGCCGCTTCTTCCTTTTTCTGTCGGTTCTTTAAAAAGATATATTCTCTCTGAGCCGCCGCATCCTCCGGGCAGAGGTTGATATATTCCTGTACGGCTGTCCATGCCGCCTCAAAATCCCCGGTATATTCACAGGCAATCACCTGGTTAGACAATAGTTCCGCGCGATTGGTGACATTCTCCATTCCAAGTCCCTGACTAACATAATCTAATGCTGCTCCATAATTGCCTTTTCCAATTTCAATTTCAGCTAAAGCATTCATTGCCTCAGAATCCGCAATGCCGGACGCCGTGTATGCCTGATAGAAGGCTTCTGCCTGCTCCGTATTTCCCTCAGCCTCATAGACCTCTGCAAGATAAAGATTTGCTTCCTTACTCTCTTTTTCGATCGCGGCCGCAAGTTCTTTCTCGGCATTTTCATACTGTCCTAACAAATAATAAATTTTTCCCCGATAGGCAAGTTTTTCCGCAGAACTCCCCTTGATATCGAAAGCCTTATTTAAATATTCTTCCCCTTCTTGTACCATATTATAATCGACAAGGTTCTCATAAATGCCAATATAAATTTCAAAATCGTCACTATTGTATTTTACCGCATTGGAAAAATCAGAAAGTGCCTGCTCTTGCTCTCCTTTCTGAAGATTCATACACCCTCTGAGATAATAGGCATTTCCATCCTTCTCATTATAATCAATCAATGCCTGATAGGTTTCTAATGCTCCATCCATGTCACCACTAGCATACAGCGCTGCTGCCTTGTAATAGCAGATATCGATTTCTGTATTTGTAATTTCTCCCGTGCATAAGGCAAGGGCACTGCTGAAAGCAACGACGGCTCCCTCGTAATCCCCTTTCTGCATATCCGAAATTCCAATTTCACGAAAGGCAAGTTCATCCTCTAACCGTTCATCGGTACATCCCGATAAAAGTGCCGCTGAGATTGTTGCAGCAGCTAAAATATATCTGAATTTATGACTATTTTTCATTTTTTCCTCATTTCCGTGCTGTTTTATGTCTCTGTTTTTCAGCCACTTTTACCCGTAACCTAACTTGCAGTATCGGCACAAGCTCCGTCACTGCAAGCTATTATAGCAGTATCTTGCAGAAAATACAATTCAAATGCTCTCTGATGGTGTTAAAAAATTTCCTTGATTTTTTCAGTTTCTCATATCTGCTATATCAACCTTGGCATCTTTCAAAAAAACATTCACAATATAACCAACGATACAGAAAGCTGGCTGACTTTCCTAAGTTCTGAGTAGCCTGCTGACATACTTCATCTTGTAGAGTACCATCCAATATTTGCAGAAATGTATCACGATATGGCAATGTTCCGTTTAGATGTAAAGGAGGTAATCCATATGTATTCTGAAGCATTATCCATTATTGACCGCAATACCGCTAATTATATGATTGAGGAACTGCAAAAAGAACTAAAAAATCCCCCGTCAATCAGCTTTGTCAAATTGATGGGGAATTTTTTACATCCCCTCCCGAATCACTCTTTCCACGTTATGAAAAGCAATCTTTTCTAGTATATCCTCTGAAAGTCCTCTTTTATGTAATGCCACAAAGAGCATTTCCATCTGAGTACATTCCTCAATCTCAAATTGTCCACTAATACCGTCGAAATCCGTTCCGATACCCACACATTCCACACCACCGATATGGATAAAATGCTCCACATGATCACACATTCTCTCCACACGGCTTAATTTATCTTCCTGATTTTTATTCAGGAAAGTTGGCTCAAAATTAATACCTGCCACACCACCATGCTCGGCTAATATCCTTATCATATCATCCGTCAGGTTTCTGGTAGCGGGGGCAAGTTCCCTGCAATTTGAATGGGATGCCACAAAAGGTTTCTTTGCAATATCTGCTACATCATAAAAGCCACCATCCGATAAATGTGACACATCCACAATCATCCCCAAATCTTGCATACAGGAAACCGCTTCTTTTCCAAAACCCTTTAAGCCCCGTTGCATCTCCTCCCTATTTTTTGAATGTGG
Organism: Clostridiales bacterium; assembly: GCA_029006795.1. Lineage (GTDB taxonomy): Bacteria > Bacillota > Clostridia > Lachnospirales > Lachnospiraceae > Roseburia. Next base: position 11,462 of record JAQXGQ010000077.1, read on the forward strand.
AAATCCAAAACAATTTTCATCATTCCAGGTCAGTGTCACAAGACGTACTCCCATATCATAAAATTTCTGTAGGTTTTCTATTTTCCCCTCTGCCACTTCCCCATTTTCAATGGTCAAAAAAGCCGATATTTTCCCTTCTCTCCTATTCTTTTCTAAATCTTTTGAATTATATGCGGGAGCTAAAATATCACTGCACTCTGTAAGTGTATTTCGGTAGACCTCATACATCTTTTCCATCAAAACACTTAAATCCGGCATTGTCTCACAGCCAAACCAGGACGGTTCATTTCTCTGGGGCAAAAACATTGCAAAAAACTGTGCCACAGCCTCGCCACGCTGCAAACGTTCCACATCTACCATCGTTCCCTTTAATTTTCTTACTGTCTTTTGTTTTCTTACCAGTGCTTCCGCTAATGTATCGCAGTGCATGTCAATATATTTCATCATTTCCTCCTGCTTTTATGCTGCAGGCAGTCTCATTTTCTCTTCCTTTCGGGCCGCCTGTTTCTCTCCTAATACCATCTTATTCCGCAAGATAGAAAAAAGCAACCCGACATAAATACCGTTTACGATAGCATCCATAAGATTCCCGCTGAAAAAGGGAACTGCTGTGGTATACCAGAAAGCAAATCCAAAATTAATGGCAACATAAACTATCACTCTCATAAGAAGTCCACTGCTGCAGGCAATCCCAAGTAAAAATCCCTCTTCCAATCGCAAAAAACAACATCAATATACAAATTAATCCATTTTCTACGCTCACTGCCATACAAAAAGGTCCATGCTCTAGTAAAAGGAACAAAAACATTGATAATTAGAAATTCTATTCCATGAGCGACAAAAAGTCCTCTAATCAACTGTGTCTCCCTTCCCAACTCACCAAGGACTATAACAGACATCAGCATTGACACCGCAGTAAGCACCAATGCCAAAAATAGCATTTTCCACGGAAATACCGGGCGTTGAATTTGATTTAACTTGCTACCGGTTTCCACCGGGCCCCCATCTGGCGCACCGCCTCCTGCAATGCTTCCTCCTTGATTTTTTTATCCTTGCATTTTTTAACTGCCCTGTATAGAGAGTACATTTGTGACAGCAGTTGCATACTGATTCCACCCATCCGTTTTTTCTTTCAAGAATCTCTTTCCTGCTCCGGTAATATGATAATATTTCCGTGCTTTTCCGCTGTCACTGTCCTCATAAACCGTCACAAAACTTTTTGCTTCCAACGAATGCAATAACGGATACAGTGAGCCCGCTTTCAATTCAAATACATTTAGGGAACGCCCCCGCAAGGTGTCTAGATTGCCATAAAATCCTATTCACATTGTCTCAAATTGCCCTTATAAATCAAAAAATCTGGACAGTTCCATTGCCATCCAGACTCATAATTATCTTTCTTCTAATTTCTCGGGATTTGGGGATTACATAATATCAAAAACTACTCGGAGTATACCTGACAGTAACGATAATGACCATTTTTCTAGCCTCATCAATACGATGTACAATCGTAAAATTCTTTACAAAAAGCTGACGATACCCCCGATTAGCGAAAGCACCTGTTCTTCTGATAGAACCGCGATATGGTATCTCATTCAAACTTAAAATAGCTTCTTCTAAAGAATCTGCCATTTTCTCTGCCGTACCTGTTTCCTTAAGATCATCTGCAATATGATTGTAGATATCATCAAGGTCACTGGATGCTCTCTGCATCAACTTTACAGTATATTTAGCCAAAATGTTTCCTCCTAAGTGATGCTAATGTCTCTTTTGCGTCAAGTAAAATACCTGTTGCTTCGTATTCTTCCTCAGCTTCCGAAATCGCATTGTCTATAAGCTGTGTTTCCACTATCTGTTCATATGTCTCTATGCTCATTACAACTAAATCGCCATATCCGTTCTTGGTAATAAAAATGGGTTCCTTTACTGCATGGCAAGCATCTGATATATCATTTGTATTTCTTAAATCAGTAATTGGTCTAATCTGTGGCATACACACCCCTCCTTCCTTTGTACATTACTATAACATAATTATGCACATTTTACAGTCACAATATACTGTTCATGAAAAGAAGACCTCCGCAATGGGGACGCACCAAAAAAGCAGCCCCCGCATTCTCACACGGAGGCTACTCTTTCTTAACTAATCTAGGAAAAAATATTATGCAATTTTATAAATGCCTGGTACTTTTTTATAAGTGCCATATATCCTCATTGTACTGTGCAATGGTTCTGTCAGATGAGAAGAAGCCTGCTTTGCTGATGTTGATAAGCATCTTCTTAGCCCATGCCATACGGTCTTCATAATCTGCATAGATACGCTCTTTGGTTTCTACATAGTCTTTGAAGTCCGGTAATGTCATAAACCAGTCTTTGTTTAATAACTCGTTATAAAGACGCTCTAAGTTTTCTTTACATCCTACTGCCATTAATGTATCGCTGACGATAAAGTCGATTGCACGTTTGATGTCTGCATCATTCTCGTAGTATGTTCTGGATACATAATCTGCTTTCTCGTAGTGCTCGATAACTGCCTCAGAAGACTCACCGAAGATGTAAATATTATCATCGCCTACAAACTGATGCATCTCAACGTTAGCACCATCCATCGTTCCAATGGCAACTGCACCGTTTAACATGAATTTCATGTTAGAGGTACCGGATGCTTCTTTGGAAGCAAGGGAAATCTGCTCATGAATATCTGCTGCCGGAATTAACTTCTCAGCTAAGGTTACATTGTAGTTTTCTACCATAACTACTTTCAAGTATGGAGAAACCTCCGGATCATTGTTTATAACTTCCTGTAAGCAGAGGATTAAATGAATGATATCCTTTGCAATTACGTAAGCAGGAGCTGCCTTTGCACCGAAAATAACAGTGATTGGACGAGCCGGTTTCTTGCCTGCCTTGATTTCAAAATATTTGTGAATGACATAGAGCGCATTCATCTGCTGTCTCTTGTACTCATGTAATCTCTTAATCTGAATGTCGTAGATAGAGTTGTCGTCTAACTCGATACCCTGGGTCTTGCTTAAGTATGCTTTTAAGTCTGCTTTTCTTGCAGCTTTTACATCTAATACTTTCTGCAATACAGCAGAATCATCCACGAATTTTCCTAATTTTTCTAATTCGTCTGCATTCTTCTTGTAGCCGTCTCCAATTAAGGAAGTAATCAGCTCTGCTAAATCAGAGTTGCAGTGTAATAACCAGCGGCGGAATGTAATACCATTGGTCTTATTGTTGAATTTCTCCGGATAAATCTTATAGAAGTTATTTAACTCGGAGTTCTTTAAAATCTCGGTGTGAAGATATGCTACACCGTTGACACTGTATCCGTAATGGATGTCCATGTGTGCCATATGAACACGTTTTTCATCATCAATGATAGCAACGGATTTATCATCATATTTTTTCACAACACGGCTGTTTAATTCATAAATAATCGGAAGTAACTGTGGTACTGCCTTCTCTAAGAAATGGATTGGCCATTTCTCTAATGCTTCTGCTAAGATAGTGTGGTTGGTGTATGCACAGGTCTTAGATACGATATCAATTGCCTCATCCATCAAGATACCACGCTCCATCAGAAGACGGATTAACTCAGGAATTACCATACTTGGGTGTGTATCGTTAATCTGGATTGCAGCGTACTCATGTAAATCGTGAAGATTACTTCCTCTCTCTAACGCTTCGTCGATGATTAATCTTGCACCGTTGCTTACCATGAAATACTGCTGGTATACACGAAGGATTCTTCCCTTGTCATCAGAATCATCCGGATATAAGAATAAAGTTAAGTTCTTTGCAATATCCTCTTTGTCAAAGTCGATGCCGTTTCCTACTAAGCTCTCATCTACAGTTTCTACATCGAAAAGATGAAGTTTTGTGGTACGGTTCTCATAACCGATGACATCAATATCAAATAATCTGGACTGTAAGGTAAATCCACCAAACTGAATTGGATAGGTTACATCTGTTTTTGTCAGCCAACTCTCTTTTTCAATCCACGGGTTCGGAGTCTCATTCTGCAAGTTATTCTGGAATACCTGTTTGAATAATCCGTAGTGATAATTTAAACCAACACCGTCACCGTTTAAGCCAAGGCTTGCGATAGAGTCAAGGAAACATGCTGCAAGACGTCCTAAACCTCCGTTTCCTAAAGATGGTTCCGGCTCAACCTCTTCGATTTCTGCAAGGCTCTTGCCGTTCTCTGCCAACAGTTTTTTCACATCCTCGTAAATGCCTAAGTTGATTAAGTTATTGGATAATAATTTTCCGATTAAGAACTCTGCGGAAATATAGTATAATTTACGTTTTCCAGCATTACTCTCTTTTTCCTTTGCCATTCCTTTCGTCATCTCTAATAAGGAATAGTAAAGTTCCTCATTGCTGCACTGTGCGATAGATTTGTTGCATCTTTTTGTTACGATTTCCTGTAAATTCATTTTTCCTCCATTCTGGCGATGTCTTCGCCGATACAATGCGGTTTTCTTAACCTTCTCCTGTTTTATGCCCGCCTATGGGAACCCTCCCGAATGTCCTTCTTGCTATGTATTTTCGCATTCTTTCGAAAAACCATAACTTTATGATACTATTATATGGAGCAAAACTATTTTTTTCTTGTAATATCTATTCAAAAAGTGGTACAATCCTATCGCTCATTTTTTATACCGGTATCCATTTCATCAACACTTTTGCCAATGTGGAAAACTCTAACGGCTTTGCAATATGTTCGTTCATACCGGAATTTATAGCTGCCTGCACATCTTCCGCAAAGGCATTTGCCGTCATCGCAATGATGGGAATATTTTTCAGGTACATTCTATCACAAGCCCTTATTTTTCTTGTTGCCTCGTGACCATTCATAACCGGCATCTGGATATCCATAAATACCAAATCATAATATCCGTCCTCCACTTCAGCTAATCTGTCAACCGCCTGCTTTCCGTCTTCTACCCGCTCAACCATGATCCCCGTCATTTCAATGATTTCCTGCGCAATTTCAGCATTCAGCTCATTATCTTCCACCAGAAGTACCTTTTTATCACTGAAATTCATTTTATTAAATTCAACTAATGGGAGTTCCTTTTCTTCCTGCTGTTCTTTTCCCACAAGCCCCTTAAACAAATGCACCAGCCTTGATTTAAACAGTGGTTTACTGATAAATGCGTTTGCACCGGCAGCTCTTGCCTCCTGCTCAATTTCTGACCAGTCATATGCAGATATAATAATAATCGGTATCTCCTTACCAACTATTTTTCGAATCTCTCTTGTGGTTACAACTCCATCCATCTCAGGCATCTTCCAGTCTATAATCACAGCAAAGAAATCTTTTCTCTCTTTATGTGCCCCCTCCACTCTTATCACTGCTTCTTTGCCGGATGTTGCCCATTCGCTCTTCATACCAAGCTCATCTAACATGGCACATGCCGATTCACAGCTATTAGTATCATCATCAACAACCAAAACAGGAAGATTTCCAAAATCCTCCATATCAACTTCGTCCGCATCTTGTAATTTCAAAAAGATGGTGACGGTAAACTTTGAACCGATTCCCAGATCACTTTCTACTTTTATATCGCCTCCCATCATCCTGACAATATTTCTTGTGATAGCCATTCCAAGTCCGGTTCCCTGAATCTTATCTACACGGCTGTCATTTGCTCTTGCAAAAGGCTCAAAAATAATCTTCAGAAAATCCTTACTCATTCCTATTCCATTATCTTCAAAAACAAACTCATAACAGCCTAACTTTGGCTGTCTGGTTGGTTTCTCGCTGATATTTATAGTAATATTTCCGTTTTCCGGCGTATATTTAATAGCATTACTTACCAGATTCATAAAAGCCTGCTGGATTCGTAAACTGTCTCCGATTACTTTCTCGTGTTCTACATTACTGATATTTACATTAAAGTTATGGTTTTTCTGTTTCACCTGCAGACGAACCATCGTCAGCATATTATCTATGAGGTCTACCAGATTAAATTCTTCCTCTGAAATCTCAATCTTTCCGGATTCAATCTTGCTCATATCTAACACTTCATTAATCAGGCTAAGCAGATGTGTACTAGAAACCATGATTTTCTGCAGACAGTCCTCCACTTTTTCCGGGTCGTTTAAATGCAGTCCCGCAATGGCTGTCATACCGATAATCGCATTCATGGGTGTACGGATATCATGGCTCATCCTAGAAAGAAATTCTGATTTTGCCTGATTTGCAGCATTTGCAGCATCGTATGCAGACATCATAGCTTTCTGAATCCGAATTTCCCTTTCACGCGCCTCATTCACATCTGCAAAACCGACCACAGCAAAGTTTATATTATCTCCCGCCATCCGAGCAGCTTTCATCAGATAAAAATGCTGTTCCCCTTCACGGTCATTTTTATACTCAAACTCAATGACTTCTTTTATCTCCAAAAGAGCCCTTAAATTTGCGGTCAAACCTATATTCAGCATTCTTTCTTTATATTCCGTCTGCACATATCTGCTGACATAATCCTGTAGCAGAGAATCCCACTTAATATTTTTAGAAAAGCTCTCTCCATAATCCCGTTCATTTTTTTTACTCAGTCGGTACGGCTCAACACTGCCATTAACCAGATTCAGCAGATAAATAGATGTGTAATCCTGACTTAAAACCTGAATGATATCCATCCGCTCCTGCAACGTCTGTTTATACTGTTCTTCCTGGCTCAAGGATAAACGAAGTGCCGTATTTGCCTCTTCTAATCTTTTTTGGTACTGCTGCTGCCCCTTTACAAGCTCATCCACACAGCGGATACCCATAACAACTTTAGATACTGGAAGACCTTTTCCTGCATTAAACATTTTAGCCTGAAAAAAATGCGTTTCATTTGTCAGCTGTATATAATTAATATCAATACTGCTGTCTTCCTCAACAATCTGAGTCCTTATATAAGAAATGTCAGACAACAGGGCAAAATTCTCTTTGTCCTCTTCCTTTACCACAAGTTCCGCATATCTTTTCATCGCCTTAGAAAAGTTTTCCACTTTATCTGTAAGCGTTACATACAGCTTTTGTTTCTTTTCGTTGATGCGGTGAATTACTTCTATGGTATCATTTTCCAAATCAACCAGATATACACTCTGATATTCAGAGGATAGCCCCCTGATTAAATCTTTATTCTTCAGTCTGTATAATTTTTCTTTTTCAAGTCTTGCACTGTATTCTGTCAGCCGCTCATTAAATTCTCTCTCTTTTTGAAGCCTCTCAGAAATATTTTCTACAATGCCAATCACTTCTTCCGTCTTTCCGTAAGCATCAAAGGTAACAATAATCAATGTTACCTTAACTGTCACATTATTATGTATTCTGTATATTGCGGTGGCATTTTGTTCTCCATTTTCTACCCTTTCATAAAGTTCACAGCAAATTTCCCTATCCTCAGCACACACATAAGCATCGGCAAAGCCCTGTGGCATATTGGGAACAAATTTATCACATTGATAATTTCGGATTGTCGTATCAGAATTAACCAGCAATTTTTCTTTGGGATAATAACGGAAACTGTTAATTCCGATTGCATCTAGTGCCCTCTGTGCAGAACTATCCGTCTCTTTGTAAACCTTCTCATTGTAGATATCATAATTCATACTATTTACCTCATAATCACCCCTTTATACGAATACATTACCCCTGCAAATTACGAATGGCTTTCGCAACCTCCTCATAATCTTTAAATACCTGACACTTCAATTCTTCATAGCGTTCCTCATCCATCTCATCCGGATTCACATTTCGCAAAAACGACGACAACTCACTGGCAGAAGCCCCGAGTCTTTTAAAACCTAAATTCTGACTGGTTCCCTTTAACGTATGTACCGCCCTATAGGCTTCTTCATAATCTTTCTTTTCTACTGCCTGGCGAAGTTTTTCATAACTTTGGTCATTCGGAAATTTTGTTACAAAACGCTGTATCGCATCATCACTTGGAATACGCCTTCTTACTTCTTTATAATCTCCCCCAACAGATTCATAAAATTTTTCTAATTCCATATTCAATCACTCCTATTTCATACGACATTGCGGGCGGAACATCCATCCCGCATAACACTTCTAATTCATTTATCTGATAATATTATCAGCAAAGCTAAGTTTGCCTTCAGTAGCTGCAAACATCTCAACCTTTGCCATTCCAAAGCACTCCATTATTTCCGGTGAAAATGCGCCGCATTCACCAGTTTCAATCATACGTACAGCTTCTAACACATCATATGGACTTTTATATACACGTTCACTCACAAGCGCATCATAGACATCTACAATAGATGCTATCTGTGCCCAAATAGGTATCTCTTCTCCCACCAGTCCGTCCGGATATCCTTTTCCATCATACCTTTCATGGTGATACCTGCAAATTTCATAACAATATTTGTAAAACTCGTTATCCTCCTGCTTAAATTTTTCCAAAATCTCACAGCCGTAAATGGTATGCTTTTTCATCTCTTCAAATTCTTCTTCCGTCAGTTTCCCGGGTTTTAACAAAATACTGTCTGGAATCGCAATTTTCCCAATATCATGTAACGCAGCAGCATTGGCAATCAAAGGTACCTGCCTCTCCGTTAAACCGTATTTCGGATAGAGCTTACGCATATATTCAAGAAACAGTTTTGTAAAATACTTCACCCTTTGAATGTGCTCACCGGACTCAAGACTTCTGAACTCTATCACGGAACTCAGTGCATTTATCAGAAACTCATTGCTTTTCGTAAGTTGCTCCCTGCTCTCTAAAAGTTCCGCCGTCCGCTTTTCAAGTTCTGCCTCCACATACCTCCTGTGACCGTAAAGCTCTATAATATTCATGGCACGACGCATAACAACATTTGCTGCAAAAGGTTTATATATAATATCCGAAGCGCCATACTCATATGCCTTTTCGTCACTTTCATCCGTTGCCTCACCTGTAATCAATATAACCGGAATAATGTCAATATAATGTTTTTCATTCATAAATCTCAAAACATCCAGACCGGTCTTCTCCGGCATAATCAAATCAAGAAAAATCAAACGCAGTTTCTCACCGTACTCTTCTATCAGCCGGATTGTCTGTTCTCCGTCTGCTGCCTCAATAATATTGTATTGTTCCTCAAAAATAAACCTAAGCACTTCACGGTTTATCTCTGCATCGTCTGCGATTAAAATTGTATCTTTTTCCATCTTCATATGCATTTTCTCCTCCAGTATATTTAGTTTCCCACTCCCATTGCCAGAATATATTTTCGATAAATTTCGCCAATAACTTTATTATAACAGTCTTATCTACTGTATTCAATATCTTTCATGTTTTTTACCACTATTCAATTATAATTTCTGATAATTTTTTTTATTGTACACCAGTTTTATGTCGTGTATAATAAAATCTGGAATCAAATAGAAACATGAACTTTACATTTGCAGAAAGGATTTCCTCTTCTGCTTGTGATAAACGGAAGGCTGTCATTATGAATATTTTAGAATACGAAAATTATCAGGAAAAAGTTTTACATGGCAATCCGCTTTTTCCTTATATTACTTATCTTTGCTCCATTCCACTGGATTTTGCATACGTTCCACTTCACTGGCATGATGAGATGGAAATTATTTATATAAAGAAAGGACGCGGTATCATTACTGTTGACTTTACCCAATATGAAGTTTCTGCAGGTACGATTGCGCTCATTCTGCCTGGACAGCTGCATTCTATTGAACAATTTGAAAATGAATCTATGGAATACGAAAATATTATTTTTCATCCCAATATTTTAATTTCCAAAAAAACCGATACCTGCAACACGGACTTCTTTTTTCCATTACTCTCCGGCAGTGTCTCCGTTCCAAATCTCTATACACCGGACAACCCTCATTATCCTGAAATTGCAGCCTGCATTGATGCCAATGATGAAATCAGTAAAACCAACCCCACCGGTTATCAGCTCTTTATTAAGAGCCAGCTTTTTATGCTCTTTTTTATTCTGTTCCATAAATGCAGCCATAAAGAACCACAAAAAAAGAACTACAAATCATTAGAAAAAATGAAACTGATTTTAAAGTATATTGAGAACAATTATATGAATAAAATCACCATTGAAGAGATGGCAAAAGAGGTTAACTTAAGCCAGTCCCACTTTATGAAATATTTTAAAAATACCATGGGAACCTCTTTCATTGAATATCTCAATGAGTACAGGCTCACCATGGCATCACGCTTACTGCTCTCCTCCGATTCTTCCATCCTCGCCATCGCAGAAGAAGTCGGTTTTGAGAACTTATCTTATTTTAATCGTACCTTTAAAAAGCGGTTTGGACAGACGCCCCGGGAATATCGGAAAATGCAGAACTCGACAGAATAAATTTCTGTTCAAAATCCTGTTCTCCATGAGGCTTTCCAAACAGATAACCCTGAATATAATCCGGACCAAACTGCTCCATTACTGACAGTTCCTCCTTCGTCTCAATTCCCTCTACGCAGATTTCCAAATCCAGACTGTGCCCCATTTCGATAATCTGCACCATCAGGTTGTGTTCATAATCGTTATTTAATGCTTTCGCCGTAAAAGAACGGTCAATTTTTATGTAAGTAGGTTCTAAATCTCCAAGACAGTGCAGATTAGAATAACCAGTTCCAAAATCATCTAAAATCACCTGCACACCATTGTTTTTTAGTCCTTCCCAAAGTTTTTTGAAATGAGGGCTGGAATCTAAGTATCCGCTTTCCGTCAATTCAATTCCCACGCTCTCAGGTGACAGTCCATACTCCCGGATGGCATTCATAATCTCTTTTAACACCTGGCTTTTCATCACCTGTACATAAGAAAGATTGACATTTACCCGAAAATCCGGTATATATTTCTGCCATTTACCGCACAGCGAAAGCGCATGATTCAAAAGCCATTTTCCCGCCGGTATAATCAAACCCGTTTCCTCTAACAGCGGAATAAATTCAGCGGGAGAGATACGTTCCCCTGTAGGCATGGAAAAACGCATCAATGCCTCTGCCCCTTTCAGGCAGTAGGTTTTTGCATCCACGATAGGCTGAAAATAAACCTCAAAGCCTTCAAATCCATGATTTACCGCATGATGCAGCTTTGTAGTTAAATCTTTTTTCCACAAAAATGCTTTATAGTGCTCTACATCAAATACACAACAGCGATTTTTTCCGTTCATCTTCGCTTCGCCTAACGCATATTCGGAAAACATCATCACATTTTCATATGTACCCTCTATCTCCTCGTTGACTAAAATGCCACCTGAAATAGTGAATACTGTCTTATATCCATTTTCTTCAATAAAACGGTCGATTTTCTTTCGAATATTTTTGTAGAAACGAATCGCTGTATCCCTGTTTCCACTGCCAAAATCTAATACCATAAACTCATCGGAAAAAAGGCGGTATGCTTTCTGCCCCGGTTCAATCGCTTCACTGATACAATCTGCAAGCCATTTTAAAACAAAATCGCCATATTCCATTCCCAGACCGCCGTTGATATCCTTAAAATCGTCTACTCCAATCCGAAGAAAAAATCCCTTCGGCAGCTTTCCTTCATATTGTCTCACATAAGCAGACAAGCTGGATTCTCCAAGCAGTCCCGTGACATTATCCGCTTTCTGACGTTTTCCGATTTCATTAATACACCCTATCAGAAAAACAGGCTCCCCTGTCTTATCCTTCAATACTTTTCCACGGCAATTAATCCATACCGGTTTTCCTTCTTTGTCAAGCCATCGGTAATGCAGATTATGAAATACGATGGTTCCGCTTTTTATCCTTGCAAATTCCTCCGCCAAAAGCGGCATGTCCCCCTGATAAACAAATTTCTCATGTTCCCTTTCCGCATTATAAAAATGGTCTGTCTTCATAAAAAAGCGCTCTGTTGCATGAGACGAGATGCGGTAATAATCCTCCTTTAAATCATAGACATACAGATAATCATCCATGCTGGGATTAAAAAGCTGCACCACATATTCCATCTGTTCCATTGTCAATTCATGCTTTAGAAACTCATCCATAGCCTCAATACCTCTCTAAAAATCCTTTCAACCTAACGGTATCAGATAATATCCTACTGCTGCACAACAAATTCCAATCAAAGCTCCCGCAATCACATCCTGTGGCTCGTGGACTCCTCCAACCACCCGTATGACAGCAAGACATACTCCTAACACTCCAATCAAAACACCCGCGTCGGGATGACAGACAAACACGGTTGCCGCAATCATAAACACAGAAAACACATGGCGGCTGGGAAATGATTTTCCTCTGGTATTCTTGTCTAATACCGGTTCTGTTCCAAATTTCTCATAGGGACGCGGTACATTTAAAAGATACCGGAATATAGTCACCGCCACAAAAGAAATTGCCGGCACAACGATTGCACGGAATAAAAAAGGTTCTTTTTCCAAAAAAAGCATCAACAAAAACAATGGATATACACAAAATACCACTCCAGTCAATACCCGGTTCACTCCGTTGATAAGCCGTACCTTCCGCGGATTATTTCTTAAATTTTCCGTCATTCTCTCGTAAGTTTCCCGTGTCATCTCCACTCCCCGTTTTCCGTTCCATCCTACGTCTGTTCACTTCCTGCAAGCGACAGCAGCGCTCCAATAAAAATACAAAAGTCAGAAATATTAAAAATAATGCCTCGCATCCACTTCGGTCCCAAATTAATATGAAAATAATCTACCACATGTTCTTTGGTATAGCGATCGTAAAGATTACTCAGACCACCTCCCAGCAACAGGGATGTCCCCGCTTTACATAAAGGCTTCCCCTTCATGCGAAGTAGCAGATAATACCCCATCCCCACGAAAAGCAGAACTACCGTATGCAGTCCCCTCATTATCTCAGGCTTCTTCGCCAGAAAATTCATTGCTGCCCCTTTGTTGTAATACTTTTCAATAATAATCTTGTTTCTGCATTTCGGATAGGTTTCCCCACAGGCATACTTTTTATCTACAAAACGCTTGATAAAAAAATCAAATATGAATACACCTGCAGTAATCAATAGATAAGGCATTATTATTCTCCTCGACTTTATGCATTCATTATATCATACCGCATCCTAAAGAGGCAGTGTCCTATAGTACCTTTTCCAACTCTTCAATCACGATTTTTAATGCTTTAATTCTGGCATATTTCTTGTCCACCGACTCTAAAATATGCCAGGGTGCATAGGTTGTACTGGTTTTCTGTATCATTTCATTGACTGCTTCCTCATACAAATCCCATTTCTCCCGGTTACGCCAGTCTTCATCCGTAATCTTCCATTGTTTTCCCGGTGTATTCTGTCTGTCGGTAAAACGCTCTAACTGTGTATCTTTATCAATCTGTACCCAGAATTTGATGATAACAGCTCCCCAGTCGTGAAGTTCTTTTTCAAATTCGTTGATTTCATTGAAAGCGCGTTTCCAGTCATTCTCACTGCAAAAACCCTCTAACCGTTCCACCATTACCCTTCCATACCAGGTACGGTCAAAAATCGCAATGTGACCTGTTTTCGGCAGTCTCGTCCAGAAACGCCAGAGATAATGTCTGGCCTTCTCATGGGGTTCCGGGCTTGCAATGGGGTGTACCTCATATCCCCTCGGGTCTAAGGCCCCTGTAATTCGCTTGATATTTCCGCCTTTTCCTGCTGCATCCCAACCTTCGTAGGCAATGATGACCGGCACCTTTTTCCGGTAAAGACGGTTATGAAGTTCTCCTAACCGCTGCTGCAATTCTTTCAGTTCTTTCTCATAAACATCAACCTCTAAACTCTTATTTAAGTCAATCTCGGAAAGTAACGGCATCTTTTCCATCGGAAATACATTTTGCAAAATCGGTACTGCCATCGCATTATTGGCAAGTGCCACGTCAATTCCCTCAGTAAGGAACTCTAATGCCTGCAATTCCGCCCATTTTTTTGACTTGGCATCAATAATGTACCAGGGAGCCGACGGCGTATTAGTATCCTTCATATAACTGCTAAAGACTTTCACACAGGCATCATAATGTTCGTTCTGCCACCTGTCATTTTTGCTGACTCTCCACTTTGTATCTTTTTCCCCGGACAGCTGTTTAATCCGTTTCTCCTGTTCTTTTTTCCCGATATGAAGGAACAATTTCACCACCAGATATCCGTTATCCGTCAACTGACGCTCAAACATCTTAATGCTTTCAATCCGTGCAGCATACTCCTCGTCTCCTATTTCCCCATAAAGACGTGCCCGCATCACTTCATTCATCCAGCCGGAATCTAAAAAAGAAAATTTTCCTGCCTCAGGAATGTTGACAAAATGACGGTACAAAAAAGGCTTTCTTCGCTCCTCCTCTGTCGGTGCCGCCATAGATGCCACTTTAAAGAAACGCGGATCAATATTTTTTATCAATTGTCCAATCACATTACCTTTTCCCGCTGTTCCCCAGCCTTCCACTAAAACCAGCACAGGAAGTTTGTGCTCTTTTATCTTCATCTGCTGCTCCTGCAGCTTTTCTCTTGCAGCTTTCAGGCGAATTGATAATTCTTCCTCCTGCGGCTTTTCCATTGGTTTCCACTGCTGTAACATAAAACCCCACCTTTCCTATCCATTCATTTTCTTTATTACCTTTAACCTTGTAAACTCTTCCCTCTCCTTTTCCTCTAAATACTCCTGTATCTCTTTCGCTAAATTTTCGTATTTCGGAATCGTAATATTCTGCAACGCATTGGCACGCTTCTGTGTTTTCTTGATATTGTAAGCAAGACGGTAAGCAGAATTTTCGATTTCTGCTAAGCGGATGGTCAGCTCCTTTACCTTTTCAAACTGCTCACATGCCTCGTCTAAGGACATTCTGGTATGATAAAACGAATAGGAAGGCTTCTGCTCCTTTTTCTCATACTCTACTTTCGGGATCTCCGTCCCCATGACACTGCGCCGTTTTATTTTGATGGAATTTTCCACTGGAACCGCTAAGGAAACCTGCTCCACCTCGTGAATGCCCATCTGGATATTTGCCTTCTGCAGTGCCCGGTAAGCATTGGTAAAAGTAGTATCAATCTCTTTCTGAATATCCGTCGCCTCTGCAATTAATTCCATTAGCTCACGAATCAGAATATTTCTCTTCTTATCCATCAAATCAAAGCCCTGCCTTGACAAAGCCAGTGAATTTTTTGCCAATATCAGATTCCCTTTCGTAGGAAATGTATTCGGATCCATAAACTACACCTCTGCTTTCGGACAATACTTATCTAATATCTTCGTATCAATACGGTCTAGTTCCTCCCTCGGCAGTATTTTAAGCAACCGCCATCCGATGTCTAATGTTTCCTCTATCGTACGGTTCTCATATGTGCCCTGCCCCACAAATTCCCGCTCAAAGGATGCTCCAAACTCTAAATACTTTTTATCCACCGGGGAAAGCTCATCCTCACCAATAACGCTCGCAAGATCTCTTGCCTCTCCTACTCTCGCATAAGAGGAAAAAAGCTGGTTTGCCACGTCCTGATGATCCTCTCTGGTATATTTTGCCCCGATACCATCCTTCATCAATCGTGACAGGGAAGGAAGCACATTGATAGGCGGATAGATATTTTTCTGGTGCAGTGCACGCTCTAATACAATTTGTCCCTCCGTAATATATCCGGTCAAATCCGGTATCGGATGGGTAATATCATCATTTGGCATAGTAAGAATTGGTATCTGGGTCACGGAACCGGTAGAACCCTTCACAATTCCCGCACGCTCATAAAGTGCCGCCAATTCACTGTAAAGATAACCCGGATACCCCTTTCTGCTGGGGATTTCACCTTTCAGGGAAGAAACCTCACGCATCGCCTCTGCAAAAGAGGTCATATCCGTCAAAATTACAAGAATGTGCATATTTTTCTCAAAAGCAAGATACTCTGCCGCTGTCAGTGCCACTTTCGGAGTAATGAGACGCTCCACCACCGGGTCATTGGAGAGATTCAAAAACATTACCACATGGGAGCTTGCACCACACTCCTCAAATCTCCTCTTAAAGTATTCTGCCACATCATATTTAACACCCATAGCGGCAAAAACCACCGCAAATTCTTCACTCTCGTCCGCATCATCTCCAAGACTTGCCTGCTCTACAATCTGAGCAGCCAACGCATCATGGGGCAGACCGTTTCCCGAAAAAATCGGCAGCTTCTGCCCACGGATTAAGGTGGTCAAACCATCAATCGCCGAGATACCCGTGCGGATATAGTTTCTCGGATATTCTCTAGTGCAGGGATTCATGGGCTGACCATTCACATCTCGCATCACCTCTGCCCGGATAGGACCTAAGCCATCGATGGGCTGACCAATACCGTTAAAGGTGCGCCCCAACAAATCCTCTGATAAGGCAATCTCCAAAGGATGTCCGGTAAGCGTGGTACGGGTATTTAACAGAGACATTTCCGCCGTGCTCTCAAAAACCTGTATTACGGCTTTATCCTCATTGATTTCCACAATACGCCCTAGCTTTTTCTTCTTTCCTTCCACTGCAAATTCTACAATTTCGTCGTAAAAAGCTCCCTGTACTCCTTCGATGGCAATCAGAGGCCCGTTAATTTCGCTTAAGCCTAAATATTCAATCGACATAGCTTTTCCTTCCTTTCGTCAGGCATTGGTTGCCATCAAGTGTTGGTAAAAATCTTCTATCATTCTGTCATAGCTTTCAAACCGCTGTAATTCCTTATTTGGCACATCATATTTGATAGCGATAATCTTTTCAAAAACATCACTTTCCCTAAGCAGTGCCATAGGCATATTCATTTCAATCAACGACTTGCATCTGTCATAGAGATGTAAAATGACCTCCATCATTCGGAGCTGCTTTTCCATAGGAACAAAGGTATCCTCCTTATGAAAAGCGTTCTGCTGCAAAAATCCAAGACGAATCACTCTTGCAATCTCTAAAATCAACTTCTGGTCATCCGGCAATACATCACTTCCGATCAGTTTTACAATCTCATTCAGTCTGTTTTCCGTGGTTAAAATGTTTAAAATTTCATTTCTGCACGTCACAAAATTTTCCCCTGCATGGGTTCCATACCACTCAGCTAAATCCCCCACATACTCCGAGTAGCTTGTAAGCCAGTTAATTGCGGGATAATGTCTCGCATAAGCTAAAGATTTATCGAGAGCAAGGAAACAGCGCACAAAACGCTTGGTATTCTGTGTTACCGGTTCAGAGAAATCGCCACCCTGCGGTGAAACCGCTCCGATAATGGTAACACTCCCGTCACTGCCGTTTAAATTTTCTACATATCCGGCACGCTCATAGAAAGCCGAAAGTCTCGAAGCTAAGTATGCCGGAAACCCTTCCTCTGCGGGCATCTCCTCTAATCTGCCAGAAAGTTCCCTAAGCGCCTCCGCCCATCTGGATGTGGAATCCGCCATAATTGCCACATGATATCCCATATCACGATAGTATTCCGCTAAGGTGATACCGGTATAAATACTCGCCTCTCTCGCTGCCACCGGCATGTTAGAGGTATTGGCAATCAACGTGGTTCGATCCATCAGAAGATTTCCGGTTTTAGGGTCTTCCAGTTCGCCGAACTCTTCCAGGACATTTGTCATTTCATTTCCACGCTCCCCACATCCGATATAAATAATAATATCGGCATCACACCACTTGGCTAACTGATGCTGTGTCATGGTTTTTCCTGTTCCAAAGCCACCGGGTAAAGCCGCTGTTCCTCCTTTTGCAATGGGAAAAAGGGTATCTAAGATACGCTGCCCCGTCACCAGAGGACGATCTGCAGGATAGCGCTTCACAATCGGTCTTGGAATACGGATGGGCCATTTCTGGGTCATGGTAAGGGAAAGCTCCTCTCCCCTATCCGTCTTTATCCGTATCAGTTCTTCCTCAATGGTATAATCTCCGTCCGGTTTAACTGCTATAACTTCCCCGGAAATATCCGGCGGCAGCATTACTTTATGGACAATGGATTTCGTCTCCGGCACCTCGGCAATGATACTTCCTGCAAAAAGCATATCACCGGGTTTAACAGTAATATGAGTATTCCAGCGCTTTTTCCTGTCTAAAAGGTCTACCGCAGCTCCTTTCGGAATAAAAACTCCGTGTTCTTCTGCAATCGCCTCTAATGGGCGCTCGATTCCATCAAAAATATTATTAAGAATACCGGGCGCTAACGTAACGCTTATGGCTCCGCCTGTTCCCTCCACCGGCTCTCCCGGTTTCAGTCCGGAGGTTTCCTCATATACCTGTACCGTCGTTTTCTCCCTTGTCAGACCAATGACTTCCCCTACCAGCCTTTTCTCTCCCACATAAACCATCTCATTCATTTTAAAACCGAGGTTACCTAAGATAGAAATAACCGGCCCGTTGATTCCATAAATTTTTCCTGTTACACCCATGTTTTTCTCCGTTCCTGCTCACTTTTCGTAACGGTTACAACCGTCTTGCAATGCAATTTTCTATAAGGTTAAAAAGAATAATTTTCCCGCTCCTGCTTTAGTCTGCTGCCAAAGGATTCGTCAATCAGGACATTTTTTGAAGCAATCACCGCCCGGATACCGCCAATAAACTCTTCCTCACCTATCGTCAGCACCATTCCTGTTTTCTGTTCTAACCGTTCTTTTTTTTCTGCATCTGAGGGAGTTAGATAAATCGTAATGCTCTCTCCCTTCGCAAAAGCCTTCGCCTTTTCAATGTAATGTACCAAAAGTGCCTCATACTCATCCGTATTTCGATAAGCCTTAATTTTCTCTTCTACCAGTGTGAATAACTCTTCTGTTTTCTGTTCCACCACACCGTAATAGGTACGTTTTTGCAACGTTGCCTGTTCTGAGAGTCTGCGGTTTGCCTCTTTTTTCAGCTTTGCTTCTAGGGCACGTTCTCTTGCCTGCCATCCTGCCTTCTTACTCTTTTCATATTCTTCCATTGCCTGCTGGTAAGTATGTTTCTGCTCTTCTAAGATTTCCTCACTCTGCTTATTCGCTGCCGCAATCGCCGCCTCAAAGAAGATATCTAATTTTTCGTTGATTTCCATATCCATCCTCCATGTCCTAAGACCTGCCTGTCTCATATCTGAGACATTTTTATAGCTTCAGCCCGATTGCCTGGTTCACATATTCTGTAATAAAATTCTTACTCCGCCCGGTTCCATGTCGATCCGGTATCTCTACAAACAACGGTACTCTGCGGTTTAACTTTACCTCATCTATCAAATCCGGAAAATCTCTTCCGAATTTCTCCGTCAGAAGAACAATGCCGATTTCCTTATCCGACAAAACCTTTTCTAACTCTGCCTTTAATTCTTCCCGCTCATGTACCACAACACCCTCCACACCTGCTAAACGAAGACCGGTATAGGTGTCCACATTGTCGCTGATTAAAAACATTTTCATGTTGGCTTCCTTCTTTCTAATATAATTATCCAAGGATAGAGAAAGAAATCAAAAGTCCATAAAGAGCGATGGATTCTGCTAAGGCTACGAAAATCAAGGCTTTACCCATGATAGAAGAGTCCTCGCTTAATGCTCCGATTGCTGCGGAAGCGGCACTTGCTACGGCTACACCTGCACCGATACAGGATAATCCTGTGGACAGAGCTGCTGCTAAGTATCTCCAACCGTCAACAGAAGCAGCTGCCGTATCTGCCGCATAGATATGTCCGCTGAATAAAAGCATATCTGCCACCACTAAAGTACCGAAAAATAGGAGAATATTTACTCCTAAAGAAGCCTTAAAACTTTTTTCTTTTCTTTTGCTCAGGTAATATCCTCCAAACGGAATCACCATACTGAAAATTAATATTGCTACTAAAATCACCTTTGTCATAACTTATCTTCCTCCTGACGCTTTTTTTGAAAAAAATGACTGGAACGGTTTTCCCGAACCTTTATAAAACCGGCTGAACATCTCGTAATATTCAAGACGCAGCACCTGTATTCCTACCACTAATCCCTCTAATGCAGTGACTAAAATGTTTCCTAAAACAACCACAATGATATTCGGAGAACCGCTCTCATAGCCTGCTAAAGTCATTACCACACTCATCATTCCTGCATGGCTTAACGCAAAGGCTCCTACACGGACAAAGGAGATACTGTTAGTGGCATAGCTTAACACCACATCAAACAGTTCCACAAATGCTTCCACAAAATACATTCCCTTGCTCCCCTCCGGGAAAATCCGCTTCTTGCGCTCTAACAAATTCGAAAGCGGTTCTTTTAACATAATGGCAATGAGCGGAATACCCACAGCCGCCACTAAAATCCCCGTTGCAGGAAGAGCATGGCCTGTGGCATAAAGGACGATACAAATTACTACACAGCCATAGCAAAGCATTCCTGAAATACCGCTGGGACTGAATAAAATTCTGCCCTTATCCTTCGCCCGGACGGCATTTACAATATTTATCACCATTGCAATGATAATTAATATCATACCAAAACCGATAGCAAGCATCAGCGTCGTCATAATATTATCCATCGGGCGCATCCATAACGGTTCTAAGATTTCTTCAAATCCAAAAATACTGCCGTACATAAATCCGAAGACCGTAGACCAGATCCCAGCAACAGCTACAATTGCCGCCAAATTCATCTTTTTAAACCGATAGAGAAGAAAACCTCCCACTACTAAGCATATCCCCTGCCCTACATCTCCAAACATAATGCCAAACATCAGCGTATAGGTTAGCGCAATAAATATAGTCGGGTCCATCTCGTTATATGCCGGAAGTCCGTACATCTCCACAAACATCTCAAAG
>JAQXGQ010000078.1 GCA_029006795.1 Clostridiales bacterium
CGGATAATGACTGTAAACCGATATCATAAGTTCCGCAGACAGTGTGCCCGCTCTCTACCGGAATAAATTCGGTCGTTATCTCTCCGTTTGCAATCATGTTTGCCACAAACTGCGGTATCTCTGTAGAAGGGGTAATCGGAAATGCCGGCATGACATCCGGATTAATCTGTTTAATGGCATGAGCAACTGCTTCATTGCCGGACATACGTGTCTTTGTTGGCATTTTATTTTCCCTCCTTCATAGATATCGCATCAAATGGGCAGGCTTTTACGCAAATGCCACATCCCTTGCAGTGATAATAATCAAATTCCTGTCCTTTTCCCTCTTTTACCGTGATACAGCTGTCCGGGCAATAGGGCACGCAGAGAAGACACTTATATTAGAATGTACTCTGATTTCGGTATCGCTGATACGGTCATAGGCGGTAATAGGTGCTCCCATCCGCTCCGGGCCGTATTCCGGAAAACCCTGTACATATTTTCCTGTGTTAAATGCAACATCTGCCAACAGCAGTGCCGCTGTTTTTGCTCCCTGGCCGCCTCGTCCGTGCCAGCGGATTTCTGTCAACTGGTTCATTCTTCTTTCTCCCGCTTTCATTCGTCTTTGTATTGAGGACATTTTTCTTCTTGTGTCTTTATAACAAATACAGCTGTGTCCGCACAACGGATACAGCTGTATTTGTATACGACAAAATTTTCCATTTGTAAAGAAAATATTCCTATTTTAAATAAAGTGATAATGCTCTAACGCCTGCTTAATGCCGCCTTCACTTGCCTTTCCGGTCACATAGGAGGCTTTTTCAAATAACTCGCTTTTCTCAGCATTTCCCATCACCACACTGTTATTCACATACTCTAACATCGGCAAATCGTTGTTGCTGTCCCCAAAGCCGTAAGTATTTTCTGCCGGAAGTTTAAAATAGTCCAGCAAAAACTGAATGCCTGTCGCTTTCGAATAATGATAAGGCACAAATTCCCGAAACGTACCTCCCCTGTCGATACAGTCGAAATACCTGTCGCTAACCTTACGAAACTCTGCTAATTGTTCTTCCTCCTGATACCAGATGACAAACTTGTCACAAAAATAGTCCTCTGATTCTAAGACATGGGACATATCATAATGGCGCTCCCTGAAAGCATAATACTGTCTCTTTGCCCCCGGGTGGCGCAGCGGTCTTGTCATGTCAAAGACAACCTCCTGTCTCGACTCAAAAAGAATATCCACTCCCGTTTTTCTCGCCTGCTCTAAAATCTCCATCACCGTCTCATGGCTCTGGTGGACATACAGCAGTTCTTTATTATTATAGTAAATATTGGTGCCACAGCCGCACACATATCCGTCAAAACCGATGGAACGAAAGCGTTCCTCCACATTCTGAAAGCAACGTCCGGTATTGATAAACATCAGATTTCCGTTGGCACGTGCCTCTCTGATAGCAAGCACTGCGCTGTCCGGAATAGAGCCGTCACGCTCGGAGGTTAGGGTTCCGTCTATATCAAAAAATGCTATTTTTCTTTGTTCCATGTTTTTCTTTCTCCTATCTGCAAATTTCCATCCTATTATACGGTTGCTCTATCATCCATATTTCCGTTTCCAAAAGTATTTATATCCCAAAATCTAAAACCTCTTCTGCTCCAAGCAGCTTCGCTTCCTCCTTATCATGGGTGATTACTAAGAGTGTCTTTCCTTTTGCCTTCTCCCTGATATAAGCGACGGTGCGCTTTTTACTTTCTTCATCAAGTCCTTTTAGCGGCTCATCCATAAATAAACAGTCTGCCTCCGCAAAAAGAGCACGAAGGATCGCAACTCTCCTTCTCATACCGCCGCTTAATTTCCGTACCGGTTTCTGTTTTGCTTCCGCTAAACCAACCTGCAAAAGTGCCTCATCAATTTCTACGTCATTCAGTTTTCTTTTAGAAATAAGTCTCAGATTGGAGACAGCGCTTAAGTTTTCACAAAGCCTGTCTTCCTGAAACACCACTCCAAGATGACCATAAGGTACTCCATTAATCTCTCCGCCATCCGGCTTTTCTAAACCAAGGAATAGGCGAAACAATGTCGTTTTTCCACAGCCGGAGGCACCCATAATGCAGGTCGTTTTTCCCTCCCGGAATACATGGGAAAAATCCTTTAATACCTTTTGTTCTCCATATGACTTACATAAATTTTTTACAACAATATCCATCTGTTTTTGTCACTTTCTTTTCCACACATTTTTTCAGTCCTGCAATTGTCCCCGCATTTTCAAGCTGTCGTCATAAAATTAACGTTGCTCCACCAGATGTACGAAATACTTAAGCAGTGCCAGCACACACTTTTCCAGCAGGACACTGATGATAATAATTATCACCGTCCAGGCAAATAAATCCGGTGTGTTAAGATATATTTTTGCATTGTAAAGTTTTTCTCCGATAGAGCCCTTTGGCACACCGATAACCTCTGCCGCCACCCCTGCTTTCCAGCAAAGTCCCAGCCCTAAAGAACAGCCTGTCAGCAGATAGGGCAGCAACTCTGAAAGATAGATATAACAGATTCTCTTTCCCACTCCCACGTCAAAAACTTCCGCCATCTCTAACAGTTTCTTATCCGTCTGTCGCAGTCCCTCTAACATATTGGTATAGACAACCGGAAACACCATCAGAAAAGAAATAAATACCGAAAGATTTCTTGAAGGTATCCAAATCAGACAGAGGATGATGATAGATGCCACCGGCGTGGATTTCATCACCGCCGTCAACGGTTTTATCAATATTTCCACAAAAGAAAACAAATAGGATGCTACTGCAAATAGAATACCTGAAAATAATGCCAGTAGAAATCCTGCTGCAATCCTGCCAAAGCTAAACCAGATAGACTGCCAGAACTCAGGCAGCAGCACTAATTCCCCTAATCTCCGAATAACAGAAACAGGAGATGCCAAAAGTATCTCCTGTCCTAGCCCCATAGCGGCAAACTGCCACAATACAATCCAAAAGACTGCCGCTGCCGCTCTACTTCCAATATTTGCAACTTTCCTACTGTTTTTCGCTTTAGCGTTTATAGTAGAATGCTTCATCCGGCACTGCTCCTCCCACTGTCTCAGGGTTCTGCTCATAAAGAGTGTTTAAATAGCCGGAAAGCATGGTTTCTAACTCATCCCCTGTAATAAACACGATGCTGCATTCCGGTATCGCTTTCACAGCCACCTCCGCTGTGACAATATCATGGGCGCCAATGATTTCTGCCGCTGCCTCCACGTTGGAATTAACAAAGTCTACCGACTGCTCATAGGCCTCCATAAAGGTTTCCACTTCCTCAGGGTGACTCTCTAAAAATTCATTTCGCACAACCACAACACCCGTCACTAATCTGCTGCCGTCTGTCATGCCGCTCTCCCAAAGTTCATTTAAATCCAATGCTACTCTTAAATTTTCATTTTTCATCAAAGCAGTGGTAACAAAAGGCTGTGGAAGAAGTCCTACCGCTGTCTGGTCTGCCGCTAACGCTGCCACTACCTCCGCATGTTCGGCTTTATATTCAATGGTCACATCCTTCTGTGGGTCAATACCATGAGCAGTCAATACGGAATTCAATGCGTATTCCGGTGTTGCTCCTTTTCCACTGGCATAAATGGTCTTTCCCTTTACATCCTCAATGGACTGAATGGTTTCTCCGTTTTCCACCAGATATAAGACACCAAGCGTATTTGCCGCTAATACCTGTATCTGCTTGTCTGTCTTCTGATATAATACAGAGGAAAGATTCGCTGGGATTGCCGCAATATCCACCTTTCCCTGTACAATCATAGGTACCATTTCATCCGGGGATGCCACGATGGAAACGTTGTAATTATCATCCTCTAACAACTGTGCCATGCCCATAGCTGTCGGCCCCTTTAATGCTCCGATATTTACAGCATCGGCTGCCTGAGCATCATCGGATACCTGTTCGGATGTATCCTGCTCGGTTGCAACGGAAGGCTCCTCTACGGGTTCCTCTGTCTGCTCTTCCCCTCCGGCTGGATTTTCCAGCATGATTTCTGTCTTATCCTCTGCCTGATTGGCAGCAGAATTTCCGCAACCTGCTAACATTGTAACTCCTAACGCCAATGTAACAACAGCTGCTATTAATTTATTCTTTTTCATAATTCACCTCATACCCGCGCTGAATTTGCGAATTTTTAGTTTGTACGGGTGCAAACTAAAATGAAAGTTTTCCTCCCACTTCTCGCACTAACAAGATTACCACATTTCTCTCCGTTATAAAAGAGCCAAAACTGAGAAAATACACTCAACTATTTTTCAAAAAATGTCATTGTCTCTGATGTGCTACTTTTCTGTGAGCACCAGTGTCTGATAACCTTTTAACTTTCCATCGAATCTCTGTCCGCTCAGTTCTTCAAATTGTCCTTTCTTTTCCGGCAGCTCAACTTCCTTTTCACTATTATGGAAAACCACGCACACCTTTTCTCCTGTTTCTACGGCTTTCTCATAGATTACCAGCCCACTTGCATCTACAGCCTTTTTAGATATTATTTCCCCCTCTGTAAGTGCCGGTATTCTCTTTCTTAAGACAATCAATTTTTGATACCATTCATACATATCCAAATCCTGATATTCTTCCTTCCAGACCATTCCACGTCTGCAGTCTGAACTGTCCATTCCTGTCATACCATATTCATCTCCATAATAAATCATAGGCATTCCAACAGACAATAACTGCATTGCCACCGCCAGCTTAAATTTTTCTTTGTTCTCCCCGCAAATGTGCAAAAATCTAGCCGTATCATGGCTGTCAATTAAGTTCCAAAGCAGCGGATACACACTGCTATGAACTGTCCCCCGCATAAAATCCATGCGCTCCATAAATTTTGTTGCACTGATAGAACTATCTGCCACAAAATCTTTCACCGTCAGGAAAAAGTGGTAATTCATCACGGTATCCCACTCATCCCCCTCTAAATAATCGTTTGCAGGATGCCATACCTCACCGATAATAAGTGCATCCTCTTTTATGGCCTTTACTGTTTCTCTGAAACGTTTCCAAAAACGATGACCGACCTCGTCTCCCACATCCAAACGCCAACCGTCAATATCACAGTTTTTTATCCAATAAGTTGCCACCTCAAAAATGTACGCTTCTACTTCCGGATTTCTGAGATTCAGTTTCGGCATACCGCCAAAGTAACCAAAATTCTTAAAGTTCGCCTGCTTTCCCCCCTCCTCAAAGAGTGGAAATTTCTCAATAAAATACCAATCTAAGTATTTCGAATTTTTACCATTTTTCTCAATATCTGCAAATGCAAAGAATTTCTCTGATGTATGATTAAATACACCATCCAAAACAACCTTCATGTTAAGCTCATGTGCTTTTTTCACTAGGTTCTTTAAATCTTCCTCCGTTCCAAAGGAAGGGTCAACTTTTTTATAATCAAGCG
>JAQXGQ010000079.1 GCA_029006795.1 Clostridiales bacterium
TCGGATATTCGCAATCCGCTTTCGCTACTTGCTCATAACCAAATAGCTGCTGCGCAGCTTATCAGAAGGGACTTATGTCCCTCCTGATACAAGAAAGTCCCTGCCCACTGTTTATTACTTTTTGCAATAGAAGCAAGGTACTTTCTTGATTTTGTTAAAATATTGTAAATGAAATGCAGACACAAAGGGGGACTTTAATACCATGAGTACAGAAGCAGTCGACCGACGCGTGCGGCGTACCAGAAAACAGTTGCGTGAATGTCTGGTCACTTTATTAAAGCAAAAAAAAGTGCAGGACATTACCGTCCGGGAACTGACCGAATTAGCAGACCTGAACAGAGGAACTTTTTATCTTCATTATAAAGATGTGTTTGATCTTCTGGAAAAAACAGAAAGTGAGCTCTTAGATGACTTTAATCAGCTTGTCATGAAACATGACGCAGAAGATTTAAAGAAAAATCCTTACGGTATTTTTGTAGAGATCTACACTCTGGTTTATGACAATGCAGACCTGGTGGAAATATTATTAGGCGAAAATGGTGACTTAAACTTTATGAACCGTTTAAAACAGCTGATCCGTGATAAATGTCTTCACGACTGGATGGAAGTATTCCGCGCCGGAAATCCGGCTATCTTTGACGCTTACTTCTCTTTCATCGTATCCGGCTGTGTGGGACTGGTACAGTACTGGCTGAAAACCAATATGAAAGAAACGCCGCAGCAGTTAGCAAGGCTGACGGAACAGGTAATCCGCAAAGGCATCGGCGTACTGGATACAGATCCTTTTGCAAATGTATAAATACTAGTGTATACTGATGGTATTCATATGATGAGGAGAGAATACATGAATTACGAAGATTTATTCAAAGAAACTGCCTGTGTACGTATAAAAAAGGGAACCGGCCGTACTTTAAAGGCCGGCGGTGCCTGGATCTATGACAATGAGATCGATACCATTTCCGGTGATTTTGAAAATGGTGATCTGGTTACTGTAGAAGATTTTGACGGCTATCCTTTAGGACACGGCTTTATTAATACAAAATCCAAACTGACTGTGCGCATGTTATCCCGCAAAAAAGATACTGTGATCAATGAAGATTTTATTGAACAGAGAGTCCGCACTGCATGGGAATACAGAAAAGCTACTACTGATACCTCCAGCTGCCGTGTGATCTTCGGCGAAGCAGATTTTCTACCAGGTATTGTAGTAGACAAATTTGAAGATGTTTTAGTAGTTGAATCCCTGGCACTGGGCATTGACCGCTTAAAACCGGTGATTCTGGATAAATTAAAGAAAGTACTGAAAGAAGACGGAATTTCCATTCGCGGCATCTATGAACGCAGTGACGCAAAAGTACGCCTTCAGGAAGGAATGGAGCGCTTTAAAGGCTTCATCGGCGAACCATTTGATACCAAAGTAGAAATCTGTGAAAATGGCGTACATTACATTGTAGACGTAGAGGACGGCCAGAAAACCGGATTTTTCCTGGATCAGAAATACAACCGTCTGGCAGTCCAGAACCTGTGCCGCAACTTGAAACCAGAGAAAGTATTAGACTGCTTTACCCATACCGGCTCCTTTGCTTTAAATGCAGGCATTGCAGGATCAAAAAAGGTCCTTGGGGTGGACGCTTCCCAGCTTGCAGTAGATCAGGCCACAGAAAATGCACGTTTAAATGGCTTAGAAGATCATGTATCTTTCCAGTGTGCTGATGTATTTGACCTGCTTCCTAAATTAGAGCAGGAAGGCGAAAAATTTGATGTGGTTATCCTGGACCCACCTGCTTTTACTAAATCCAGAAATTCTATTAAAAATGCAGTGAAAGGCTATCGGGAAATCAATCTTCGTGCCATGAAGTTAGTGAAGAACGGTGGCTATCTTGCTACCTGTTCCTGTTCTCATTTTATGGACTATGAGCTGTTTACCAAGACGATTCATCAGGCGGCTGCAAATGTGCACAAGCGCCTGCGTCAGGTGGAGTACCGTACCCAGGCGCCGGACCACCCGATATTGTGGGCGGCAGATGAGAGTTATTATTTGAAGTTCTATATTTTCCAGGTGGTGGAGGAGAAGTAAGACATATATGCAGATATTTTACATAAAGGTTTTCAATCGGTTGATATATAGTTTGTAATATGTCAAATGAAATTACAAGTGCTTTGGCAAGGAATGGTGTGATATCTACAACGCAGCTATTGATGGTGGTTATTACTATTCTAATTGCGGTTTTATGTATTACGAATCCATTGAAGAAAATTATAGAGCAGTTAAATCAATTGACAGATAATCTGGAAAATAATCAGGGAAATCTGGAAGAAAGAATTGAAACAAAGAAGACCGATGAAATAGGTAAAATGGTTTCAGGTATTAACTTATATATGGATAAATTGCAGTTAATTATGAAACAAATCCAAAATTGTTCTACTTCACTAGATGGTTCTTCTTACAATATTTCTTCAAAAGTAAGCAATTCTAAAAATGAAGCAGAAGTGGTTCGTAAGCAGGCAGAAGAATTATATGGGCAGATTCAGATATTTGCCACTGAAATACATAGTATGATTTCTGAAATGGGAGTGTTGAACCAGGATAGTAAATCCATATCAGAAATAGCAGTTTCCGGCAAGAGTTATTCTTTGGAAATGAAAGAGCGAGCAGGCAAAGTTCGTGTTATGGCAGATAATAACAAGGAAGAATCGAAAAAAGTAGCAGATGCATTGAGAGAAGGGTTACAGGCATCCGTTGAAAATAGTAGAAATACAGCCAACAGCATTCAGAAAATAAGTTCTCAGGTAATGATGGCTGTAAAAAGTTTATCAGATGCATCAGAAAAATTACTTGCATTTGTAGATACGGATGTTTCTAAAGCTTATGATGAATTTGTTGCTTCAGTGGAAGAATATTTAAAGGATGCAAATCAGATTGAAACAATGATGAATACATTTGATGAAAAAGCTGCATTTTTCTTAGAGGCAACCAGTCAGATGAATGAGAAGTTGAATGATGTATCTCAGGAAGCCACATGTGAAAAAGAAAGTGTAGGTACTTTGTCAGAAGCTGTGAATGATTTGGTTGAAAATGTATCAAATATTTTAGAAGATACAGCTGTGAATGATAAAGTGTCCGATGAATTAAAACAGGAAATTTTGAAATTTAAAGAAATCTAATTAGGAAAAACCTTGCTGAATTAATGTATGAAAGTATTTGCCTTTCCTATGAAATAAAAAGCACTCCGTGCGGGATGCGCAGCTCGCAGAGAGGAAAATAGCCATAAATGGCACTGCTCGCACGCGGCAAAGTGTGTTCCGCATGAAGGTAAAAGTAAGTTTGCGAGAGTGTGCGGAGCACACTTTGTTCTTTCGTAAAAGAAAATACATAGGAAAAGCGAATGTGATAAGGGCAGAAAGATTGAATAAGTCAGAGGATATAAGAGAGATGGAAGAACAGAGAAAACAAAAATCAAATGAGCGGAAATCAAATGAACGGAAATCAAATAAGCGAACATCGAGTAAACAAAAATTAGGTGAAAAAAAATTACCTGAGCAAAAACCAGATGGAAAGAAAAAAATTACAGTAAAACGACATATAGAAAAAGAGGCTAAATTATCACAAGTTTCCTGCCCTTACGCGAAAAAATGCGGTGGCTGTGATTATCAGGGAACTTCCTATGAAAAACAGTTAAAAGAAAAGCAAGAACTGGTACGGAAGAATGTGGGTGAATTTTGTAAGGTGCAGCCAATTGTCGGCATGGAAAATCCCTACCATTACCGCAACAAAGTTCACGCTGTTTTTGATATTATAAGAAATGGTGCAAGGCGTGGTGGAAAAGGTCATAGTGGTCTTTTATCTGGCACAAT
Source organism: Clostridiales bacterium (assembly GCA_029006795.1). Taxonomy (GTDB): domain Bacteria; phylum Bacillota; class Clostridia; order Lachnospirales; family Lachnospiraceae; genus Roseburia. Next base: position 3,856 of record JAQXGQ010000079.1, read on the forward strand.
TATTTCGGGAGTCTATAAGGCAGGCACACATGAAGTGGTAAATATTGATTCCTGCCAGATTGAGGATGAACTATCGACAGCAATTATCCGGGATATCAGAGGATTGCTTCGGTCTTTTAAAATCAAAACTTATGATGAGGATACCGGGTACGGATTGCTTCGTCATGTGCTAGTGCGCCGGGGCTTTCATACCGGTGAGGTGATGGTAGTGTTAGTACTCGGTTCTCCGATTTTGCCTTCCAAAAATAATTTTGTAAAGGCACTGCGGAAACTGCACCCGGAAATTACCACAGTGGTTGTCAATGTCAATGACAGGAAAACCAGCATGGTGCTTGGAGAGAAGGAGACAGTAATTTATGGAAAAGGATTCATTGAAGATACCCTCTGCGGCTGCACCTTCCGCATTTCTCCGAAATCTTTTTACCAGGTGAATCCAGTTCAGACGGAGA
>JAQXGQ010000080.1 GCA_029006795.1 Clostridiales bacterium
AGATTGTACCCGTCACGGTAGTATTTTCCGGGAGGAACATATTCGTATTCTTCCCTGGCTTTTATAAGGATCTTCCGGTAACGGTCTTCAAAACCGGAGACTGCCTTTGAATCCGGCAGTTCTGAATCCGACAGACTGTTGCGGTAATGGATCATTTCCTGTACCAGGGAATGCATCTGTCTATTCCAGACACGGTCCGCCTCATTTTCCATGCTGTCTTTCAGGTAGCGCAGCACATGGGCAAGGCATTCTTGATGATTGGTTTCATAATTATAAAAGGTTACATCATGATCATGGACAATTATGCCATGGTAATCCTCTGTAACGGTACCTTTTACACCCTCATGCCCTTTTTTCTCCCGGGCAAAGTATAACACATCTCCATCTGGAACCGCACATACAAAAACATAAGAACTTTTTCCGTTTGCTCTGGCATTCGTGCAGTCTGTATGTATGACAGGAGAAAGCAGCATATCGGCAAATATTTCTTTGCGCTGTGTTTCCGTTTTTTTCAGCAAATGATTTACTGAGTTTGTTTATCATATCCTTGGATATATTGAGTTTTCCGCCTGTCAGATCAGATAAAAATCTGCGACTTTTATCAATAGATGTACAACAGTCGTTGTTCAGCAGAAACAGAGTTGTAGTATTCATCCGCAAGATATTCGGTTACCTGGACTTCTACATGAATATCGATTTTCTGTTTGGTAATGGTCCTTTCTCCGGGTTTTCTTCCGGTCTTTTCTCTGCTGTTTTTTATCTTTTTCCGGTTAACTGCCTTTGAGGAAGGAATGGATGAGTTTTCATAGTTCCTGTTTATCTGCGCGGTAAGTTTCAGATTTTTCTCTTTTTCCTCCTCGAGTTCTGTTTTGACTTCATAGAGTTCATGTCTTTGCTGTGTTACTTTTTCAAGAGCAGCATCCCGCTGCCGTTCAGCCCGTAAAGCCCTTTTTTTCATAAGCCTTGCTTCTTTTTGTGCCTTGGCCACTTTCCGGTCACATTCTTTTTGAAGTTGTTCAAATACCTCAAACCACTGATTCCGGATCGTGATGGCATGGCTGTGTGCTTTTGCTAATTCTTTTTCCAGTGCGTCTATTTTATGTTCAAGAGAGCGTATTTCTTTCAGGCGCAGTTCTTCCATACGAATATATTGTTCGCCCGATTTAAAGGCATCAAGCTCTACTTTCGCGGCTCTGAGGCGGTATTCAAGTGCAGTAATATATTCAAAAGAACTGTTCATGGAGACGCCTTTCATTTAAACACTGGATAATTCACTGATGATTTTTTCAAGTTCTACATTATGTTCCTCGAGTGACTGGATCATTGCGGACTGTGCTTCAATAAGCCGACTCTGAATTTTATTTTCTCGCTCCAGACCGACTATGAGCTCCTCATATGCTTCGAGTTTTGTTTTATCATTTACACTCATTTTTATGACCTCGCTTTCTATAAGAAAAGTATACCAGAATCCCTAAAAAAAGCGAATTTTCAGGATTGAGGGTACTGGCATAATGACGGTGGATAAGTCGGTGAAAATAATGATTGTACTGGACGAAACAGCCCAACAAATCAATAAAATGAGGCTTTACTGCCTGAAATTGTGTAAAATACGGTAGCAAAAAAACAGGACTGGAAAGGATTAACAGCATTTCCAATCCTGCCATAGGTTATCCACAAGAAAAATTTTTTCATTTTCGGCACTTTTCATAATTGCTTATGATGGGGTGTGAACAGTAACGTTAAATTTACCTTTCAGAGCTGGCTTCATTATTTCGTAGGGGTTGACAAAAGAAGATAAAAAGGTAAAATCAAAAGAAACGGCTAAGACTTTTGAAAAAAACCACGTCAAATGCGGACGAAGAACATATAAGAATGGTACATGTTTTTATACGGAGTATTATGACAGCAAGCCGGAAATGCTTGTGCAGAGTATAAAGGAATACCGCCACATCAAGGGTTCTCCTGGTAAGGACGAGCATTATTTAGAGGAATTACTTATAAAATAGAGTAAAACGCTTGCAGCTAGCAAAGGTGCGGGTGTTTATTTGGTGTGGACGTGGGAATACTAAGCACTTACGTAAAATGATGGTATTGTAGAAAAGGGAAATAAAGTGTCATATATTGAAAATAGAAGCTTTAATCTGTGGGGGAAATGCGATGGGACTATTTATTAATTGCCTTGCTGTGGTATTTAGTACAATTATTGCACTTTGCGGGATTAGTTATTTTGTGAGGGAAAAAAATTCCGGGAATTTGCGGTATTACATGCTAATAATGGGGTTTTTCGGAGCTTTGTGGAGCGGCGGCTATGGTATTATGGGATTTACGGAAACCGCAGAAAGTGCAGCCATATTTCGGGCAGTCGGATTGGTAGGCGTTGTGGGTTTTATGATGACTGAAGCGCTGATGATTGCTTATATGATCCGGATTTCCAAGTGGCTGTTTCGCACTTATGCAGTTGTATTTGGAATTTTTGTTGCTATGGACTTGTTCTTTTTCATACCCGATGAGCATACCTTTGTGCGGATAAACGGTAGAATGTGCTACTATTCGACAAATAGCATTGGAAGAACAATACATAGTTTGTTTTTAGTATTCGTCGCGGTAACAATGATTGGCATTGCCGTTATCTGGGTGCGTAAGGAAAAAAAAGCACGTGAGGATTATTATGTCAAGGCTGCTATTCTCTCTAATCTGGGCATCTTGTTTGCCTGCATTCCGGATACGATTTTGCCAATGTTAGGGAAGCCTTCTTTCCCAAGCTCTGCTTACGGGATGTTTCTGACCTATATGATTACTTGGTTTTGGGCCACTAGGTTTAATGCGTTCAGTATTACAGTGGGAAATCTGAGCCAATATATTTACGATTCTGCAAACACCGCTATCCTGATTTTTGATGAATACTTCCGGCTTGTTTTGGTAAACCATTACGGGCGGGAACTTTTGGGCATTGAAAAGATTGAGAATCAGAAGTTTTCCGGGCTGTTTCAGAGCACAGAAGAGGAAGTCGAGAGGCTGCTTTGTACGATTTTACAGGATAACAAAGGAGTAGCGGAACTGGTATCCACACATGGAGAAATCAGCTGTTCGCTGAATTTTTCCGTTGCGAGAGACTTTCACGAAGATCCATACTGCATCGTTTGCTTCGTGTATGACCTGACAAAGGAAAAAAATATGCTGCAGGAGCTTGTTCAGGCAAATGAAGCAAAAAGCCAGTTCCTTGCTAATATGTCTCATGAAATCCGTACGCCAATCAATGGCATTCTGGGCATGGATAGCATGATTTTAAAAGAATGTAAAGATGAAAACTTAAGGGAATATGCAAAAAATATCCAGAGTGCAGGGCAATCATTGCTTTCGATTATCAACGATATTCTGGATATATCCAAGATTGAGTCCGGCAAACTGGAAATCCTTCCGATAAAGTATCAACTGTTTTCGATATTAAACGACTGTTATAACTTAACAAAAGTAAAAATAGAAAATAAGCCGGTTGAATTTGTACTACAGATTAATGAAAATCTGCCTTCCAGGTTATATGGGGATGAAGTCCGGATTAGACAGATTATCAACAATTTCCTGTCCAATGCTGTGAAATATACGAAAGAGGGAAAAATTACATTCTGCTTGGATTACGAAGAAATATCAAACGAACAGATAAAGCTTGTTATATCAGTTACCGATACAGGTATCGGAATCAAGGAGGAAGATTTAGGAAAGCTGTTTGAATCATTTACCCGGATAGAAGAAAAACGCAATCGTAATATTGAAGGAACGGGCCTGGGACTGAACCTTACGAAAAATCTGGTAGATTTGATGGGTGGGGAGATTTCAGTGGCGAGTACCTATGGAAAAGGCTCCTGTTTTACTGCAAAAATACCACAGAAAATAGTAGACGCTACGCCAATGGGGGATTTTGGCAAACGTTATCAGCAATACCTAAATACTTCGGATGACAACACACTGTCTTTTTTTGCACCGGAAGCAAAGATTCTTATTGTGGATGATGTGGAAATGAATTTAAAGGTAGCAGAAGGTCTTCTGAAAGAAACAAAAATACGGATTGATACAGCAACTAGTGGTATGGAATGTCTGGAATGTGTAAAAATGAAGCAGTATGATATAGTTTTTCTGGATCATATGATGCCGGAAATGGATGGTATTGAAACACTGCAAAATATGAAGTCGCTTACGGACAACCCTAACAGGGAAACACCGGTTATCATGCTGACAGCAAATGCTATCGTAGGAGCAAAGGAAGAATACCTGGAGGCGGGCTTCAACGACTATCTGACAAAGCCGATTCAGGAGATGGCATTATTGGAGATGATTCTAAAATATCTGCCGGGAGAACTTATCTGCAGAAATGAAGAAATGAAGAAGTCTGAAGATATGGTGCAGTCAGAACCTGCAGAGCACATAGATAAGCCAGAAACAGGGCAGATGCAGCAGTTGGAAAAACTAGAAGGACTAGATGTGCAGACTGGTCTTGCATACTGCATGAATGAGGAAGAATTTTATGTAGAAATGCTGAAAGAATATTTGAAAACAGATAAGGCATCAAAGATAGAACAATTTTTTGCTGAGGGGGATTGGAATAATTATAGAACCATTGTGCATGCGTTAAAGAGTACCTCTCTTACGATAGGTGCTGTTCATTTGTCTGAGGAGGCAAGGGCACTGGAAATGGCGGCAAAAGAGGGAGACACGGATTATATCCGGTCACATCATAAAGATGTACTGGAAGAATATATAGGGATGAAAAACAGGATGAAAGAAATACTGGAAGACGGGGGGACAAATAAATCGGTTTGTGAACTTGAATAATATATATGAATGCCGGCTGCCGGTCATAAAAAGGAGTAAAGATAAAGATGGCAATTTCGAAAATACAGGCATTAGAGAGTGTATAATTTACTTTATATGGCAGGTAATCTATATGGTTGCCTGCTGTATTTATTTTCTTAGAAATTTTCATAATAATAGACAAAAAAGTTGCCAATACTATAAGGATTTAGATGGGGACAATTTCTCCACCCAAAAGTTTGAGTAGAATAAATTGCTCAGAAACACGCAGAGATGCGCGGCTGTGGGCGTCTTTTTCATTTGTGATACTTTCTTTAGGTACAATACAGAGTCTAAAACACGTCAATAATAAATTTGTTGCAAACTGAATATTCTACATGTATAATAGTTTCAAGGGAGTGATTGTTATGCCCAATATTAAGCCAATATCTGATTTGACAAATTATACAGTAGTATTGAAAGACGTTAATACAACAAGCCGAGTTTTTCTTACAAGAAATTGTCATGGTGAATATGGGATTCTTACTATAGCAGAGATTGACGAGCTTGATCATTACAAAGCAACATATACTTTATTTTCAAAATTGCAGAAAGCAGAGGAAAGAGCTGGAAAAGAAGGCTGGATAGATGCTGACGATTTGGAGAAAGAGCTGGGGGTAAGTGAAGCTTGAATTATAAACTAAAGTATTCTCCGGATGCGAGCGATAAGTTGCGGAAACTTAATAAGCAGATTATTTGCTTGGAATTCCTACATCATATAGACTTCTTCATGTAGAACACATTATGCGTTTCATAGAATAGAAAGTGATACTGTTTATGTGACGGATATCTACAATGAGCGTGAAGATTTTATGTGGGAGATGTTTCGTGTGAATTTGAGAACACAGGATAGCATTGATTTCTGGGCAGAATAGAAAAAGCATTATAGTTATACATTCCAATATCCAAAGTGGCTGGTTTGGAGTAAATTTTGGATGTGTATGAGGAGATATATTAAATGTCAGAGATTAAGTTTTTGAACTACAACCACAGGCAGGGGAACGTGTTGTTTCAACTGTGTCCCTTGAGAGAGAATTCCCAAATACCATCAAAGCAAATATGGAGACGTTTTTTGGATTTCGATTTTTGAAAAGTGAGTATGTTATAACAGCTGGGCGTATGGATAGTATCGGAATCGATGAAAATAATAGCTCTGTTATTTTTGAATACAAGAGAAGCTCTAGCGAAAATGTTATCAATCAGGGGCTTTTTTATCTTGACTGGCTTTTAGATCACAAAGCTGATTTTATTGAATCTTTAGGAGATGATTTGACGCAAAATCAGCTGAAAATGTATTTGGCTTATAAGAAAGTACAGAATGTATTTTGTATTGAAATTTATAAACAGCAAATTATTGTTAGAATGAAACTGAATCCAGATACTGTAGAATTAGAGAATGGTTTTACGAGGGATATGAGAAATATTGGTCATTATGGAACAGGCAATCTGGAAGTGTCTATTAAAACAGAAGAGGACTTTATGAAAGTGAAACCATTGATATCTCTAATCTCGTCCATGATACCGACAGAAAATACCGTACTCGTGTGAGGTTCTGGAGGGTTTTGCAGCGATAGTCTCCGATATATACCTAGTGGACATCCTTGGGAAATTACTTACAAATATTTGGAAATGATTGCAATCAACAGAAATGATGAGGTAGCAAGGGAAAATTCTCAAGATTGAAAAAAGAGCGACTTACTTATAGAGGAGCAATAATTGAGTCCCTAGAGAAATTTGGAGATGCTGAAGTCGCAGATTTGTCGAAGGACTACGAATTAAGAGACACTATAACAAAAGAGTTATCGGAATATATGAAAGAGAATTTTAATGCCATAAAGGAGAATGCATTCTCAGAAGATGGCATGGAAAGATATCAAGAACTTCAGAAATACTTTACATTTATGTATCGTTAGAAAGGGTGAAAAAAGATGGCATTTGATTATAAAAAAGAGTACAGGGAATTTTATATGCAGTTGCTTATACATTGAAAATGAGTTATAAGACAGCTTATAAAATTGAAGCATTTTTTGAGTATGTAGTGCCGCCGTTGGAAGGCTTCTGGTGGCAGGGTGAGCAGCATCCGTTGGATGATAAGTTGCGAACCGACCGACCCGGCAACCGAGAAGAAAAAGATGACATCCAATTAAGAAAGCATAGATGCAGATTGCATTGAGTGAGATGAGGGAATGCTATCAGTGGCTAAAAATTAGAAGAGAAAGTGCTTGATAATAGTCTGTTTAGTCAAAGTCCTCCTGTTGTATTGACATCTCAAATAAAAAAGTGTATAACATAAATACGAACAAAAATATGAAACGGTCGTAAATGGAGATGAAATGAGGACAAGGACATTTTCTGAAGAGGACAAGGAAGAAATAAAACAAAAGATGAAAGAAGTAGGGATACCAATGCTAAAAGAGCAAGGGCTAATTCATATGTCTATTGGTAAACTTGCAGAAGCGGTCGGAATAGGGAAAAGCACATTTTATAGTTTTTATTCATCAAAAGAAGAATTTGTAGAAGATATGTTAGCTGATAATAGGAAACAGCTATTAGAATCTTTACAGGCTGGCTTACAGGATAGAACAAAATATTCTGTAGAAGAGAGTAAAGCAATAGTTCGAAAAATGATAATGAATACAGATAGTATTTATCGAAACTTTTCTTCAGAAGATGAGGCTGCACTTAAAAAAATGTACGAAAAAAAAGGTGTGCCTTTTGCAGACTTGGAGAAAGAAAAACATGTTATTGATTTTATTACATCTATGATGGATGGGGTAAAGGAAAATCTTGATTATGCAGTTATTGCAAATATGATGAAGATTATTGTACTTTCCTATGAGCAAAAAGAAATGCTGCATGAATCGGGGCTTGAAAGAACTATAGATGCAATGGTTGATTTATTGATTGCTTCGATTTTTGAAATGTAGGGAGGGTATGGAAATGGTAAAAATATTAGCGATTATAGGGATCATAGGTGGGATGTTATGTGCAGTGGCAGACTTGCTTTTGGATTTAAAGGGGTACGGTAATCAGAAACTTGGGAAGATGAAAATTATAGACAGTAAGTGGAAAGTAATGTCTCATGGAAGATTTGTATGGTCAGATATTCTTGCAATGTTTGCTGTTCCTATGTATACATGTGGTTTTGTGGCGCTTATGTTGCAACTACATAAAGTGAAAGCCGAACTGTCCATTGGAATGACTGTCATGTTTCTTTGTGGAGCAATGGGTGGATTTATGATTCACACATTTCTTTGCATGATGCCTACAGTATATCAAAAGATAATGGAAAAGGGTGATGTTGAAATGGCAGAGGATGTAATTGAGGGGGTATTTCGGCAGATATATGTTCCATTCTTTGTGCTGTATTCTATGTTGGTTATTATTCCTGCACTTATAATTATGGTACTTATTATTTTAAAGGTCATTGAATTGCCATTGTGGTGTATGATTCTGAATCCGTTGGTATTCCAATTAATAGGTCTTTTATTTAGAGCAACAGGACTTAAGATTTTCGTTGATGCGCCAAGCTGCTGTGCAGCAAGTCTTGGACTTGCAATGTATGGAGTATTGGCATTGATACTGATTTGCCACAGTGGGAATGTTTGATGAAAAAATTGTCTGGATTCATTTAGGCAATATTCAAAATAACCAATTTATACAAGGCGCATGGGGAAAAATTATGAAGAAATTTTATTATAGTATCTTACGGAGTTTGATAAAAAATTACGAGCAATATCGAAATGTAGTAGTGGTTTGTATCCTTTTGGTACTGGTTTTGTCGGCTTTATCTGGAATTGAAGCATCTGCAAAAACGCCTGTTAAAAAAGATTATGGAGTGTTTCTGGGATTAGATGCAACCGGACTTGATAAAATCGCAGGTTATGAGACGGTTGTGATTGATGCACAGTATTTTACGAAGAATGATATTATGTATTTGAAAAAGCAGGGATGTACGGTATATTCCTATCTCAATGTTGGTTCTATTGAAAAATTCCGTGGATATTATGACAAGTATTCCGAATTGACAATTGGAGATTATGATAATTGGGAGAATGAAAAATGGATGGATGTGTCAGAGCCAGAATGGCAAAAGTTTCTAGCATCATTGGAAAGAAAACTTTTAAAAAAAGGAATTGACGGATTTTTTGTAGATAATTGTGATGTGTATTATAAATATCCAAAGAAGAAGATATTCAAAGGATTGACAAAAATTTTAAAACATCTTATGACATTTGGCAAACCTGTCATTATCAATGGAGGGGACGTATATGTAATGGAATATAAGGCACATCATGGGAAACTGTCAGATATTATGACGGGAGTAAATCAGGAATCGGTTTGGAGTAAAATAGATTTTGATACTGGTGAATTTTCAAAGCAGAAGACAAAGGATCGGAAGTATTTTCAAAAATATGTGGAAACCTGCGACCGGGAGGGAATAACGGTGTATTTGCTTGAATATACAAAAGACAGAGAGTTGAAAAACAAGATAAAAAAATATTGCCAGAAACGGCATTTTCATTATTATATTTCGGATTCGATAGAATTAGATTAAGTAGGCACTGTCCGTTAGAACAATCATTCATCTAATGATACTTGAAGGAATAGCAAAAGAGAGTATATATCATATGAAAAAAAGAATTTATATAATGACATTAATATTAATGGTTGGACTTTGCATTGGCTGTGGCAAAGAGGAAACAGAAAATAATGATCTAAGCACAGAAAGCAAATCTTCTCAAGTTGAAGAACAATCTAAATCTGCAAGCAGAGAAAACAATGATATCGAATTGAATGATAAACTGGAAATGGATTTCACCTATGACTATTCTGAGGATATCAAGGCGGATGTTGACTATGTGGTATCAGGTTCATCATCCCTGCAAAAGGAATTGGAGAATATTGAGAAGATTATCCAAAAGTACACTCCGTTAGCAGAGGCAGCTCAAACCCAGGGAGAAATGAATATATCATCCAGATGGTTTTTCGTAATATGGGATACTGAATTAAATAACCTTTGGAGCAGATTTAGTAATTCTGCAGATCAGCAGACAAAGGAGAAAATCCTTGCAGAACAGAGGAACTGGATAGCCATGAAGGAGGAAGTAACATTACTGAGCCTTGGGTCTAGCGAAGAAAACGGCAGCATGTATCCTCTCCTTCAGAATTCCTTCTTGGAGGAGATTACCAAGAATAGAGCTTATGTTCTTGCAAATGAGTTGGCAAAGATAAAGGGGGAATCTTTTGTCATGCCAGAAATATCAGCAAAGTACGGTTTGTTTGTAGACAACCAGGGAACTGGAAACGTATACAGCTTTCTGAACACTCGGCAGGGATGGGAGGGAGATGATGAAGCAATTATTTCCATTTACAGACAGGGTGAAACAGAAGGAACTTTTGTTGACAATGGAAACGGAGAGCTAGCTTTCACATCAGATGATGGATATGTAAAAGGAACCATCAAAATTAACGGATGGGATGGCGCAAGTTTCGAAGTTACTGAGACATCAGGAGAGGCTGTTTTCTCTGTAGGAGAAAAAGTCGAATTTCCTTTTGCATTTTGATAGGTACGAAGAACGTTGTGAAATAATAAATGATTGGGGAAACGGAAACTTTACATTACAGTCTGTTAGAACTGGAAAATATATGAATGCGGAACCGGTAAAGAAAAGTGAAGTAAAGGAAAATAAAAGTAATGTCAAACAGTATTTTATTAGTAGAGGATGATGCAACTATTGCATCCGGTCTTATGTATGCTTTAGAGAAGGAGGAATATTTACCCTTTCACTGTAAGAACATAGAAGCTGCATTATCTGCCATTCAATCAAAACAGTTTGACCTGGCAATACTTGATATGCAGCTTCCGGATGGTTCAGGCACAGAGGTTAGCGATAGGTTGAAAAAGTATGGCACACCGGTTATTTTTCTCACGATTGTTGATGATGAAAACGAGATTGTGCGTTCCTTTGAAGACGGAGCTGTAGATTATATTACAAAACCCTTCAGGCTAAGAGAATTACTGGCACGAATTAAGAGGACGTTGAATGTCAATGAAGAAAAGGACAGTTCTCAGACGGTGACACTTGGAAAAACGGTTATTGATACGGCAGCGGGGAAAGTGTATGTCGATGGGAAGTTAATAGAATTGACGGCACTTGAATACAGGCTGCTTTTGATATTTGCAGCCAATAAATCCATTTTACTGACAAGAGAGCAGATTCTTGAAAAAATATGGGATTCAAGTGGAAATTTTGTAGAGGACAATACGTTAACTGTTTACATAAAGCGTTTACGGGAAAAACTTGGGGATGGTGTCAACATTCAGACGGTCAGGGGGATAGGATACCGTGTTGATTAGAAAAGATGAAATCACGGAATTATCAAATGGAATACGAAAAGCCATAGATGGACAGGAAATAGACATAAGAGACAATAAAGAAGGAGCCTTAAGTATTCTGAAAAATGACATTCATACGCTTATTAATATAGAAAAAGAGCAAAGAAGCAAAGCACAGGAGGAGCGGGAACACTTATCAGAATATCTGACGGATATTTCACACCAGTTAAAAACGCCTATTACATCTATGATACTCATGGCAAATCTTTTAGAGGATGCACCAGAGGACAAGCAAAGAGAATTTATTTTTAGTATAAAAAAAGAACTGTCCCATATGGAATGGCTCATTTCTGCGTTGTTAAAAATGGCAAAGCTTGATTCGGGAACAGTGAATTTTATTACATCAGATATAAGTACAAGTGAGCTTGTAAATGCAGCGTTAAAACCGTTATCTATTTTACTAGATATCAAAAATCAAAAAGTAGAAATACGAAATGAGAGATTGCTTCAATGTGACAGACGATGGACAGAGGAAGCGTTAACCAATTTACTTAAAAATGCTTCGGAGTGTTCAAAAGAAAATTCTGTGATTTATGTAGACAGTGGAGAAAATCCCATCTATAAATGGATTTCCATTACGGATGCAGGCGAAGGAATTTCCAAAGAAAGAGTTTCAAGTCTGTTTAGACGATTTGAAAATTCACAGAATGAGAATGGTTATGGAGTAGGACTGCCCCTTGCGCTTTCCATAATCAGAGGGCAAAATGGAGATATTGAGGTTTCGCCGGGAGGGAATGGCACAGGAGCAACGTTTACAATCAAATTTTATAAATGACAATATTGTCATATAAAAATGAGAAATAGTCACCTTACAGTCACTTTCCTCATCTATTCTGTGTTTATCGAAAGGAAGGAGAGAAAAAATGACTGTACTTGAAGTAAATGAATTGACAAAAGTATATGGACAAGGCGAGAATGCCATTACAGCCCTTAACCACATCAGTTTTCAGGTTCAAAAGGGGGAATTTGTGGCGATTATAGGACCATCCGGTTCCGGAAAATCAACCCTGATGAATCTGATAGGAGGAATTGACAGACCTACCTCTGGAAGTGTAAAAATTGACGGAAAAGAGATTTACGGACTAGGTGAAAGTGAACTTGCAATCTTTCGACGCAGAAATATCGGGATGATTTACCAGTTCTACAATTTACTTCCAAATCTCACGGCGGAAGAAAATATCATTCTTCCATGTCTTTTAGACCATCGCAAGCCGGATTATGAGAAATTAGACTCTATTTTTAACTTGATTGGACTTTCAGAGAGAAGAAAGCATCTTCCAAACCAGCTGTCAGGAGGTCAGCAGCAGAGGGTGTCGGTCGGAAGAGCATTAATCAATGATCCTGCTTTCATTTTAGCAGACGAGCCGACTGGTAATCTCGACAGTAAATCGAGCCGTGAAATCATGGATTTAATTACGTTGGCGAATAAGAAAGCAAATCAGACGCTTATTGTTATTACTCACGATGAGAAAATTGCATTACAGGCAGACCGTATTATTACAATCAGTGATGGTGAAATTCTTAGAGATGAGGTGATGAAAGCATGAATATTACCGCATCATTATCACTTAGTCAGTTAAAGAAGAAGCGGGCTCGTTCTCTCGCGGCGGTCTTTGCAATCATGTTATCTACCTCCCTGACAACTGCGGTATGTAGTTTTGTAGTTAGTGGAAATGCCATGTTAAAAGAGTTCATGGGAGAGGATTATGGTGAGTATGGAAATGCCTATTTTTCAATATTGTTGATACCGGCAATACTATTTGGCATTCTGATTGCCGCAATGTCAGTGATTGTCATTTCTAACGTTTTTCGTGTCAGTGCGGGAGAACGTATTGTTCAGTTTGGAACATTAAAATGTGTTGGCGCAACGGGAAAGCAGATTGTAGAGACGGTAATGTATGAAAGTCTCTTGCTATCACTGATTGGTATTCCCTGTGGGATTGGACTGGGTATCGTATTCACTTATTTTGGTATAGGGATTGCGAATGTCTATCTGGATCAATTAAACAGTCTTGTCTATATGATGATGACAGAGATAACATTTTCGTTACAATTTGTCGTCTCGTGGAAAGCGTTGCTTTTGTCAGCGGGAATTTCTTTTTTAACGGTTTTAATTTCTGCATATCTTCCGGCTAGAAAATCTGCAAAAATATCGGCAATAGACTGTATCAGGGGAGTTGAAAATAAAACAGCACCAGAAAAGAAGAAAATCAAAGAATTAAAGCAGTCAGGTGTGATAGAAACACAGTTAGCATTTACTAATATAAGGCGTAACAGGCGAAATACAAGAGCATCTGTTACGGTTCTTTCCATCAGTATTGTTCTGTTTATCAGCTTAAGCGGGTTAAAAGGCATTGCAGAAAAAGTGGAAGAATATATCTATCCGGACAGAGAGCAGACTGTAATTGTGGAGTATATGTCAAATTATGACAGTAGGACAAATCCTGTTACGGGAAGAAGGGAAGTATGGTATCCAAATCCGATTGATACGGATTTGGCGGAACAGATAGGGGAGGAGCTAAAAGCTTATGATAAAGAGGCTTTCTTTGGAGACGGTCAGGATTATGATACCTATTTTACGGTTCTTTCAGAGGAGCTGCTTACGGATGACATGATAGAGGCACAGGAATACCTGCAGGGTGATACGAAAACACAATACGAGTTCCCGGTAGAAATGATTGTTCTTGATAAATTAAATTATGAAAAACTTTGCAAGGCTGCCGGAGTAGAAACAGGTTCTAATATCCTGCTCAATACGTTTTCCTATAATTATCGTGGCACAGAGGAAAAAATTGTTCCTTTTTCCGAAACGCTTGATGTATTGCCCTTAGAGACAGCGGATGGAACTTTGACTGAAGTAAAGATAGACGGTAGCCTAACCGGAAACGATATTCCAAAGGAGCTTTTTAACCCGAATACAAATCCCGTTCGTCTGGTTGTACCAGAAGCGGAAGTGAGAGGCTATGACTGGATGTCAGCGCCTGCAGATGTGGAAGGATATATGGAATATGCAAACGAAGTCATGGAACGATATTTTCCTGAGGGAGAGTCGGATGCTTATATGGAACTGGGATTTAGTACCCGTGTGTATAAAATAGAAGATTATACGAAAGTAATGAATATTGCCATTGTTCTTGCATCTGTATTTCTATATAGTTTTGTCGTGCTTTTGGCTATGATTGGAACGATTAATGTAATCAGCACCATGTCCACGAATGTGCAGATGAGGGAACGTGAATTTGCGATACTGCAGAGCATCGGAATGACCTCAGAGGCTTTGAGAAAAATGTTGAATATGGAAAGCATTTTGTGTGCGGGTAAAGCCCTGTTGTATGGACTTCCCATCGGCCTGGTCATCATATTGATTATGAATTATTCTGTTCGTATGATTTTTCCTATTGAGTTTTGTATCCCGTGGAAAGAGGCAATCATCGTGATGGCGCTAGTTTTCCTTGTAATCTGGAGTACCATACGGATTACCGCTAGTAAGCTGAAAAAGCAGAATATTATAGAAACAATTCGAAAATAGGAGACTGTCGCAGTACCGTTAGAAGTAAAATGATATTTCTGTATGATTTGCCGTGAAAAAAATACTGTGGTATGATATAAACTAAGAATCAAAATATTTTGTGGAAGACAGACTCTAAGTGAGTTTGTCTTTTGCAGATTTAGGAGAAGTGGATATGATAGTAGAACCAAAGGTAAAAGGATTTATTTGTGTGACAGCTCATCCGGAAGGGTGTAAGGAAAATGTAAGAAGACAGATAGAGTATGCGAAAAAACAGGAAAAGAGGGAGTGTCCTAAGAAGGTGCTTGTAATCGGCTGCTCAACAGGATACGGTCTGGCATCCCGGATTAGTGCAGCATATATCGGAGGTGCAGCAACACTTGGTATTATGTTTGAAAAAGAATCAAACGGCAGGCGTACAGCAACACCGGGATTTTACAATACAAGAGCATTTGAGAAATTTGCAGCAAAGGATGGTCTTTATGCAAAGTCAATGAATGGGGATGCCTTTTCGAAGGAGATAAAGGAAGAAACCATTAAGACAATCAAAGAGGATTTAGGAAAGGTTGATATGGTGATATATTCACTTGCAGCTCCAAGACGTACCATGTCTGACGGAACTGTATATCAGTCAGTTCTTAAGACGACAGAGAAAGACTTTACAGAGAAATCGTGGAATGTAGATACAGATGTTGTCTCAGAAGTAACAATTACACCGGCAACGCCTGAAGAAGTAGAAAGTACGGTTAAGGTAATGGGCGGCGAGGACTGGCTGGACTGGATGGATGCCTTAAAAGAGGCAGACGTGCTTGAGGATCATGCAGTCACCATAGCATATTCCTACATTGGACCGGAGCTTACCTATCCTGTATATAATAACGGAACGATAGGCATGGCGAAGAAGCATCTGTTTGAAACTTCAAAGAGGATTACTGAAAAATACGAGAGCGATGGTATCAAGGCATATGTTTCTGTAAACAAAGCGTTAGTAACCCAGGCAAGCAGTGCAATTCCGATTGTACCTCTCTATTTTGCAATTCTATACAAAGTAATGAAAGCTAAGAACCTTCACGAAGGCTGCATAGAGCAGATAGCGCGTCTTTTCACGGATAAGCTTTTTGTTGAGACACCTGTCACTGATGAAAAGGGACAAATTCGTCTTGATGATCGGGAACTGCGGGAGGATGTGCAGAAGGAAGTAATGGATATATGGGCGCAGGTCAACTCGGACAATGTTCGTGAACTTGCAGACGTAGAAGGTTACTGGGAAGATTTTTATCATTTGTTCGGTTTTCAGTTTGATAATGTAGATTACACGCAGGATGTAGAAATTTAGGAGAAATGATGAAAATACGTTTGATGACAATTGCGGATTATGAGCAAGTCTATTCACTGTGGATTAATACGCCGGGAATGGGACTTAATAATTTAGATGACTCAAAAGAGGGAATTGGGAAAAAGTTAGTGGATGCTGCAATAGGTGCACTTGACCGGGAAGGAATTAATAAGGTTGCATTGGTTGCTTTTGAGAGAAACGAATTAGGCAATACCTTCTGGGAACATGTCGGATTTGAGCGCAGAACAGATTTGGTTTATCGAAATAAAAATATTCACGAATTACAGCGTATTGATACCTAAGGAGGAATGGCGGTACAGTTTCTGGCAATGAATTTCGGGTATGTGTTTCTTAAGGCTTCATTTGGAGATAAACTGACCGGGATAGAACAGGAAGAATATATAAAAGAAAGTGTTCATCAATTTGTATGTGGAATCTGTTAAGAAGTGCGGAAGATTACCATGATTGCTTTTCGTCGAAGGAATATAAAGCAATCATGGGAAAACAAATTCATACGGTAGATGCCAGAGCAGTTATTGCAGAAGAGATATAGAGAAAGAGATCATGGAAAAATGCTGCATTTTTGTCGGAGATACCATCCCGGTGAAAGGGGATAAGACCTATGAGAAAGAACAGATTGCGGGCAAAATACAGGAAGCATTAGAACTTATTGATAACATAAGGGAACATGTGAATAAAAGTAAAATGCAGACGGCAGATTTAGAAGAAATAACAAAACTCGTCTGTAGGCAGATGGGTACGCCGCAATTTATGAAAAACCCGCTGCTTCACCGGACGATAGAGTCAGTACTTTCCTAAAATAAAACAAAGAAATAGACGCATCCTTCCCTGACATTAGTGCTATAATAAAGGAAATTACCTTTATAAAAATCTGCAAAGAAATGGGGATTACATATGAAACTGGATTTTAACGGGATAATATATGCGTTGTCTTATGCACTGGATTCGGTAGAGGCTGAATTGGTGGGAGTACAGACGGGACATGGAAAATGGGTGGCGTATCTGTCTGTATTACTTGGAAAAGGCGCTGGGATGGAAGAAAGAGAACTTGCTGATTTGGCAGCATGTGCGGCTCTTCACGACAACGCACTGACGCAGTATATTTCAGAGGAAAAAAATGTGTCAAAAACCAATCTGCCTAATGCCGGAAAACACTGTGTCTTAGGGGAAGAAAACATTCGGAATTTTCCTTTTCACACTGATGTTTCCGGAGCAATTTTATATCATCATGAGAATGCAGATGGAAGTGGATTCTTTCATAAAAAAGCGTCAGAAGTTCCGCTTATGGCACAGATTATCCATTTTGCGGATATGCTAGATATGGTTTGTCAGGTTCAAAACATATCGAAAGAAACCTATCAGAAAATGACAAATTTTATAGAACAAAAAAGGGATAAATTTTTTGCGGGAAAGATTGTAGATATGTTTTATCAGGTTATGCCAGAGAAGGCTTATCTGGATTTGCAGGGGAAGGAAATTGGAAAGTTGCTGCAACAGGCACTTCCCGGAGTTACGACAGAGTTTTCTTTTGATGAGGTAAAGCGGATAATGGAGGTATTTGCAAAAATAGCAGACTACAAATCTTCTTTTACCAGAAAGCATTCGCAGCAGATTGCGTTAAAACTTCTCCAGATGGCGGATTATTATGGCTATGAAAAAGAGTTGAAAGAACGGCTATTTGTAGCCGGAGCACTGCATGATATTGGGAAAATGGCGATTGACAATGATATTTTAGAGAAACCGGAAAAATTGACCGATACAGAGTTTGCCTATATGCAGAATCACGCATGGTTTACTTATGTGATTTTATCTCAGGTACAGGGGTTCGAGGATATTACCCGCTGGGCGTCGAGACATCATGAAAAATTAAACGGAAAGGGATATCCCTTTGGACTGCATGCAGAGGATTTGGATGAAAAAGAACGTCTGGTTGCATGTATTGATATCTATCAGGCACTGAGCGAGGACAGACCCTACAAACCGGGAATGTCCCATGAAAAGTGTATTGCCATTATGCGTGATATGGTGCAAAAAGGCTTCATTGACGGAAAAATAACGGAGGATGTGAATCTGGTGTTTGGGAACAAACAATAAGTGACTTTCCCAGCAGGCATTGAAATTGCAGCGGGAGCAGATGAAAACAGAGCGAAAAATAATAAGCCGGGAAAGAAAAAGAGGCGGAAAAACAGCGTCTGTTTGAACTGAAACAGCAGAAAAAGAAAGAGAAGCTACGGGGCAGGTGATACCTGCCCCGTAGTCTTTTGGGTGATTAAGATAGAAGGAGTTGATGAGAGAAAAAATTGCAAATCTCTAAATCCTATGCTATTATACCAGACATAATCAGAGCACATCCCACGAAAAGGGGAAGAGTTATTTATCAGGACAGCCTAAGAAGTTCATGGCGAAAGAGGAAACTTTATGTCAGTTACATTAAGAGAACTATACGAAACCGTAAAAGAAAAAGAAGAGATTACTCTGGTAGCCGGGGAAACCGGTATGGATCACCTTGTCCGCTGGGTACATATGGTGGAGGGCATTGACATTTCCTCCTTCTTAGAAGGGGACGAAATTGCATTTACTACGGGCATTGCCCTGCCGGACAGTTCCGGGTTGTTAGAGTTGGTAGAATATAATCATCACCAGCAGGCAGCGGGAATGGTCATTAACGTAGGACCGTACATTAAAGAAATTCCGAAGGAAGTCCTTGAATTTGGTGATAAGAACGGTTTCCCGATTTTCAGCGTGCCCTGGCGGGTGCATATGGCGAATATTATGCGGGATTTTTCCACTCAGATACATTTAGACGAACAGAAAAAAATGGAGGTGGAGGTTGCTGTAAAAAATGCGTTTTATTTCCCGGATAACCAGGAGATGTATCTTCCGGCACTGCTTCGACACGGTTACAAAAGGGAATGGTCTTATTGTGTTGCCATTTTTGAAATTCTCTCAGGAGATTATCTTGCCATCGGAGCTGAGAAGAAAAAAAGATTTCTGCGGTTTGCCCAAAGTGCCATGCGAAGTTGGCAGAAACACGCCCTCATTATGGAAAATGGTGGAGATATTCAGATATTCTGTGTCAATGTGACGGAGCAGCAGCTACAGGAAAGATTAGATACATTGTGGCAGGAAGCAAGGAAATATCAAATCTGTGATGGTTTCCTTTTTTGTGGGATAGGAAGTGCGGTAAAAAATATCGGTCAGATTGGGCACAGCTTTGCTCAGGCAGACCAGATTAAGCGGCTGCAAAAGAGGAGACATCGGGAAAATCAGATAATGACCTATGAAGAGATGGGACTTTATAAACTGCTTTTTTCGTTGGAGGGGCAGGAGGTTTTAGAGGAATACTATGGGGAGACATTAGGGGCATTAGAGAAATACGACCATGCCAATGAGACGGACTACAGCTATTTTTTGAAAAAATATTTTGAACTGGAGTGCAGTGTGCAGGAGGTGGCAGCGGAACTTCATATGCATCGAAATTCCGTTACCTATAAACTTCATAAAATAGAAGAAATTTTAGGAATATCC
The DNA here is from genome assembly GCA_029006795.1 of Clostridiales bacterium. Lineage (GTDB taxonomy): Bacteria > Bacillota > Clostridia > Lachnospirales > Lachnospiraceae > Roseburia. The sequence goes on from JAQXGQ010000080.1 coordinate 19,639, forward strand.
CTAAATACACCTCAAAACCGAACCAAAATAATAATTGCATTTATGATACAAGAACTGCGGGGATAAGGAGACATTATGTGGAGCGAGATTTTATTTCAGATTGTACTTTTTCTGTCAAATACTATACAGACGATTACGGGATTTGCTGGGACGTTGTTAGCGATGCCTTTTTCCATACGGTTAGTAGGAATTGAAGAGGCAAAGGCGGTTATCAACATTTTTACGATGTTAGCGTGTGCTGTGATAGCGGTGCAGAATTACCGTTATATCAACTATAAGATACTAGTTAAAATGGTAGCCGGTATGGCAGTGGGAATGATAATCGGTACATGGCTTTTTGAACAGTTGCCGCTTGACATATTGCTAGATGCTTACGCAGTGCTGGTAATTTTAGTGGCAGCTAAAAAAATGTTCATCAAAAAAGAAATTCATCTTCCGGCATGGGCAATGCTTTTTGTTTTGCTCGCAGCAGGCATTATTCACGGTATGTTTTTATCCGGGGGAGCGCTGTTGGTTGTTTACGCTGTCACTGTGCTGAAGGATAAGAATGAATTTCGCGCTACCGTAGCGCCAGTGTGGGTCATTTTAAACGCGTTACTGATTGTATCTCATTATCGGGCTGGCTATTATACAGTTCAGACTTTGCGGGCAACAGCTATCAGCGTAATTCCTTTGGCGGCATCCATTGCCATTGGAAATATTCTGTATCGTAAAATAAATCAGCAGCAGTTTTTGAAACTGACTTATGTGCTGCTAATCATTTCAGGAGTTTCCCTTCTTGTATAAAAGGACTTTTGTGCACATGCACAAAGAAGTTTGGAGACAGAAACGTTGAACTCAGGAAGAGGATAGCTTATGATAACCTCAACAAGAAAATATATAGAAACGACAAAGGCGTCGATTGTTAATCGCATTAACAGTCGGTGCCTTTTTCTATCAGAAAGAGAGGAAATCAAAATGAGTTTAACAGGAAAAGAAGTAGCAGAAATGCACAAACAGTACATCATGCAGTCATGGAGCAAATCCGGTGGTGATGCACTTCCGGTGGAGCGAGCAAAGGGCATTTATTTCTGGGATTATGACGGAAATAAATATGCAGATATGGCATCTCTTTTAGTTTGTTCTAATTTAGGACATGAGTTACCGGAAATTGTAGAGGCAATCAAGGAACAGGCAGATAAAATGTGCTTCATGGCTCCGGCATATGCTTCTGAGCCAAAGAGTATGTTGGCAAAAATGTTAGTAGAGGCAGCAGGAGAGGATACCTACAAAAGAGTGTTTTTTACCAACGGTGGTGCCGAGTCTAATGAAAACGCAATTAAGATGGCAAGAATGGTAACAGGAAGAACCAAGATTTTCTCCTGCTACCGCAGCTATCACGGAGCAACCTTAGCAGCTTCGAATGCTTCCGGTGACTGGCGGAGATTTGCAGCAGAAATCGGTGGAGCAAATGGATTTGTGAAATTTATGAACCCGCAGATGTATCGTGACGGCTATACCAAAGGAGTGGATGATGCCGAAGTGACAAAAAAGGCATTAGCAGATTTAGATTTGCAGCTTCGTTATGAAGGACCGGGAAATGTAGCAGCTATTTTAATGGAATCCATCGTAGGTGCTAACGGAGTCATTCTTCCACCGGACGGATACATGGAGGGAGTGCGTGCTCTCTGCGATAAATATGGTATTCTTTTGATTTGTGATGAAGTTATGGCAGGTTTCTTCCGTACTGGAAAGTGGTTTGCTTGGCAGAATTTTGATATGAAACCGGATATGATTACGTTTGCCAAAGGTGTTACCTGTGGTTATGTGCAGCTTGGCGGTGTAATTGTAAACGAGCGTGTAGCAAAATATTTTGAGGAAAATGTGTTACAGTGTGGACTTACCTATTCCGGACATACCTTAGCCTGTGCTGCAGGTGTGGCAGCCGTCAATTATTATAAAGACCATGAAATCGGAAAGCATGTGGCAGAAATGCACGACATTGTAGCGCCTTTCTTAGATAAGATGGTGGAAAAACACGCATGTATCGGCGAGGCAAGATGTATCGGACTCTTTGGAGCGTTAGAGGTGGTAAAAAATAAAGAAACCAGAGAACCGATGCAGGAATATGGTGTACCGGGACCGTGGATGCCGTGGATTTTTGCAGAATTAAAGAAACGCGGTTTTGCTACCTTCGGAAGAGAAAACTTTATCGAAGTTTGTCCTCCACTTATTATCACAAAAGAAGAGTTGGAAGAATATCTTCCGATTTTAGACGAAGTATTGACGCTGGTAGATGAAAAATTAGCTTCCGGTGAAATCAAATAAAAGAAAAGAGGAATGTTATGAATTGGGAATATTTACAGCCGGTAGTCATTAAATTTGGCTGCGGCATTCGAAAAGAAATCAAAGCAGTGGCAGAATCTTTAGGCTGTAAGAACGGACTGTTAGTCAGTGACCCGTTTTTTGTGAGCAGCGGGTTAGCGGAGCAGTTAGTGTCAGAAAGCGAAGGAATTTTAACAGGAATTTTCGGTGAGGTATCGCCGAATCCCGATGTGATAGAGGTGGATGCCTGTGCGAAAATTATAAAAGAAAATGCACATGGCTTTGTGGTGGCACTTGGCGGCGGCAGTGCCTTAGATTGTGCGAAAGCGGCGGCAAGCATCTGTCTTACGGAAGACTCCATTTGTAAATATCATGGCACCGGAGTGGCAATGCCACAGGAGCATATACCTCTGATTGCTGTTCCGACTACTGCAGGAACCGGAAGTGAAGTGACCTGTGTATCAGTGCTGACAGACCATGCCAACGGAAAAAAATCACCGATTGTTTCAAACGGTTTTTATCCCTCCGTGGCGATGATTGACCCGGAACTCACCTATTCCATGCCGCCAAAGGTAACGGCAAGTACAGGTATCGACGTACTCTGCCATGCGCTAGAGGGGTTCTGGAGCAAGGGACACCAGCCGGTCTGTGATGCGTTGGCACTGCATGCCTGCAAGTTAGTGTTTACATATTTAAAGAGAGCCTATGTAGATGGCACAGATAAGGAAGCGAGAGAAAAAATGGCAGAGGCATCTGTGATTGCGGGAATGGCATTTACCCTTCCAAAGACTACAGCATCCCATGCCTGTTCGTTCCCATTGACCAATCTTCATCATATTCCCCACGGGGAGGCATGTGGTCTGACCTTAGACTATTTTGCGAGAATCAATGCGGAGGCAGAAAACGGTAGATTAAAAGATTTTGCAAAAGAACTTGGGTTTGAAACGGTAGATGCCCTTGCCGATGCCATTTATCAGTTAAAGGAAGAATTAGGATTGCGTAATGATTTGAAAGATTTGCAGTTGACAGAGGAGCAGATTTCGGAATTGGTGCGTATCAGCCGTCATCCAAATCTTTATAATAATCCGGTGGAAATCACGGATGAGATGTTGAGCAAAATGTATCATCAGATGGCATAAAAGAAAGAGGTGACTGTATGTATAGTGTTGTTGTAGCATTTGGAATTGCAAGCGTTATGCTGTGTCTGGGCATGTTTCTCCGCGGAAAATTCAAACCGTTCCAGAGTATGCTGATGCCGGTCAGTGTCATTGGTGGAGTTTTAGGACTGTTATTTGTAAACCTAGTACTTGCAAAAGTGGATATTGCCGGTGTCACAGTAAAGGACTTCAGCAATATTGTAGATGTTTTCTTTGTAATGTCCTTTATCTCTATCGGACTTACCGGAGGAAAAAAGAAAAGTAAAAAGCCGGTGGATAAGGAAGAAAAGAAAAAAAGTAGTGGACCGGTTCGCGGTGCTATGGGTATGGCGTTAATCTGGTGTATCTTATATGCTCTTACACCGGTGGCAGGTATATTGATTGTCACCCTGATGGGAGGCGCATTCAATATGGAGCCGATGTATGGAATTTTAATTCCATTTGCATTCTGCCAGGGCCCCGGACAGGCATCTACCTATGGAAAATTATTTGAAGGAACTTATGGCTTTGAAAATGCAGAAATGGTAGCATTGACTTTTGCAGTATTTGGTTTTCTGGCTGCATTTCTTGTGGGAGTTCCCCTTGCAAGATATGGTTTGAAAAAAGGAATTGCAAAAAATAAAAGTAAAATCAATGCAGCAGTGGAACGTGGTTATCTGGTTCCCGAGGAGCAGAGAGAAGCGTTAGGAAAAACCACTTTCCACAGTGCTAATATTGAAACGGTGGCAGCCCACTTTGCTATTATGGGAGTGACCTATCTTCTGGCATTAGTGTTAGCGAAGCTGATATCCTTCGTACCGGTATTAGGTTCCACCTTTAGTGCAATGCTGTTTATGTGGGGGATGTTTGCGGCATACATTGTCAAAGGCATTATGAGAAAGTTGAAAATCGATTACCTTATTAACAATGTATTCCAGAGCAGAATCACAGGATTTTTATCCGATTATTTAGTAGTATGTTCCTTTATGGCAATACAGATTAGTGTTATCGGTTCTTGGATTCTTCCAATCATTGTTGTCAGTGTTGTGGGAGCAGTCATAACATTTCTGGTATCTTTGTACTTTGGCTCAAGGCTTGGCAGTGACCATGATTTTGAGAGAGTGTTAGGAGTGTATGGAACCTGTACAGGTACAACACCAAGCGGTGTATCTTTGGTTCGTATGGTTGACCCGAGATTGCAGACACCTACCGCTGCTGAATTAGGAGTGATGAATGCAGCGATGATGTTTTCTACACCAACAATGTTGTTTATCACTTTTGCAGGATTAAAAATGATATCTCTGCCCATTGCCTGCGCTGGAATGTTAGCAACGGTTATTATATACTTAATATTACTGAAAGTATTCCGGGTATGGAGAAAACCTACTTTTACGTTGGCAAAGGGACGCATTTCAGATGGTGTGGAAGATGACTCGGAAATTCCGTTTTTACGTGGATATCTGCACAATGTAGTGTCTGATGGGGAAGCCGATATTGAAAAAACGATTCAAAATAGTTGGAATTAAAGGAAAGGAAATGGTGAAGTATTATGAAAATGATTTTTGCGATTGTAAGACCAGAAAAAGCGTATGAGGTAAATGGAGCTTTAGCGGAAGCAGGATTTTTCGCTTCTACAAAATGGAGTGTTTCCGGACGTGGAAAACAGCACGGGATTCAGGTAGGAGATGTGGTCTATGATGAAATGTCAAAGGTTGTAATTATGGTGGCATGTGATGAGGAAGATAAAAATGAAATTATTGATATCATCATTGACCACGCACAGACCGGAGAAAGTGGAAATTCCGGTGACGGAAAAATATTTGTGGTTCCTGTAGAGGAAAGCTATACCATTTCCTCCTCATCAAAGGATGATAAATAATTTTGTACTATCGGATGGAAAATAAGAGAAGAAAGGGGAAACATGATGCAGAAACTTTTTTATGGCGGAGATATACTTACAATGAGAAACGAGGAGGATGCGCCGGAAGCTGTGCTGGTGGCTGACGGGAAAATTGCATACGTCGGCGCAAGGGAGGAAGCAGAAAAGCTTGCAGATGAAAAAACAGAGAAAATTGACCTTAAGGGAAAAACACTGATGCCTTCTTTCATTGATCCTCACAGCCATATTGCTATGTATTCCCAATTTTCTTCCTTTGCGGACCTCTCCGAATGTGGGGATTTTGAAGAAATCATAACGGTATTAAAAAAATATATGGAAGAACACCCGGTGGAAGAAGGCGCAGCTGTGATAGCCAGGGGATATGACCATAACTTCTTAAAGGAAGAGGCACATCCCACCACCGAAGTGTTAGACCGGGTATCGGATAAAATCCCAATCTGCCTGTTTCACACCTCCGGGCATATGGCGGTGGCGAATACACCATTGTTAAAAGCCGCAGGCATTACGAAGGACACTCCAAATCCGAAAAGCGGGCGTATCGGAAGATATGAAGATGGGACGCCAGACGGCTATTTAGAGGAAATAGAGGTAATGACACCGGTTTTGATGAAGGCTTTTTCCCGAATGAAAATGGATCCGGTACAGCAGATGATAGCGGTGCAGGATACTTATTTAAAATATGGAGTTACCACGGCGCAGGACGGTGGTGCAACCAAAGAAAGTGTGGAAGGTTTCTTGCAGATGGCTGCAAACGGACTTCTCAAAATAGATGTAGTTGCCTACGTTCTCAGTGACGAAAAAGGAATTGATGAGTTGCTGTCAGAGCATTCAGATGCAGCAGGAGCCTATAAAAACCATTTTCAGATAGGTGGAGGAAAAATCATTCTTGATGGCTCTCCTCAGGGGAAAACTGCATGGCTTACAGAACCATATGAAGGAGAAACGGAATATTGCGGTTATCCCGCTCACTCGGACGAGGAGGTGGAAGGAGCAATAAAAGCAGCCATTAACGGAAAATATCAGTTGCTGGCACACTGCAATGGGGATGCGGCATCCGACCAGTATATCCGCTGCTATAAAAAAGCATTAGAAGAAACCGGAAATCCCGATGATGATTTAAGACCGGTGATGATACACTGTCAGACCGTCAGGGATGACCAGTTAGACGAAATGGTAAAACTTCAAATGATACCTTCCATTTTTGTTGCCCATACCTATTATTGGGGTGATGTGCACTTAAAAAATCTTGGTATCAAACGTGGAATAAGGATAAGCCCTGTGAAATCCGCAGCAGAACGTGGAATGCACTATAATTTCCATCAGGACTGTCCTGTATTAAAACCGGATATGATGCAGACAGTCTGGTGTGCGGTGAACCGATTGACGAAAAAAGGTGTTAAAATCGGAGAAGAACAGTGTATTTCCGTATTTGATGCATTAAAGGGGATTACAATCAATGCGGCTTATGCGTACCATGAGGAAGATAAAAAGGGAACGATTGAAGCAGGAAAATTAGCGGATTTGGTAATCTTAGAGGACAATCCACTAAAAGCAGATAAGATGGCATTAAAAGACATTGCCGTGTTAGAGACAATAAAAGAGGGAGCGACCCTTTATAGAAAATAAGTAAAATGACTTTGAAACAGAAAAAAATACTCATCTGTTTCGAAGTCTTTTTTTATGGAAACTTATGCCGCAAATCCGGCAACTTATGTTTCAGGCAGTTGTATTATTGTTCTATCAATGGTAAGTTACAGGAGAGGGAGGGAAGGAATTTGAAAATATCAATCAATGTAGATGCGGAAAAAAAAGATACGGAAATAGTGATAACCTGCAGTCAGCTGACTCCGGAGATAGAAAAGATATTGGCGACACTCCGGATTTTAAATCAGCAGCTTATGGTGATGAAGGAAGATGAAACGTATATTCTGGATGTTGCGAAAATCATATACATAGAAGCGATGGAG
>JAQXGQ010000081.1 GCA_029006795.1 Clostridiales bacterium
GATTGAGATGAAAAGCGTATATCCAGTAATATTTACGCAGTTGAATGATGAAAAAGATACAGTATTAATTGAGGTGCCGGATTTAGGAATATTGACAGAGGGATTTGGCATGGCAGATGCTGTCGATATGGCAAGGGATGCGATTGGATTGAAAGGGATTGTTTATGAGGATGATGGAAGAGAACTTCCACAACCTAGCTTAATAAGTGATATTGATGCCACAAAAGGAACTTTTGCTGAAGATGGAAACGGATGTGTGTCATTGGTAGATATTGATTTTGCAGAGTATCGACGTAAGATAGATAATAAGACAGTGCGGAGAAATGTAACTCTTCCAAACTGGTTGAATCAAGAAGCCGAGAAAGCACATATCAATGTTTCTAGAGTGCTACAGGAAGCACTTATGATGAAATTGGGCGTGTCAAGATAAGATTTGACGCGAACACTCATTCTGTTGTATAATAACCACATAAAAATTAGAGCCTTTGAGCCGAATATATGAGACTATGATTGGTTTCGTGTGTTTGGCTCTTTTTATTTTGCCGGAAAGGAAGTGAGATAGTGGAGAATTACGAGAAAGCAGAACAGGATTACATGGCAGGGATGAAGTATAAGGACATAGCGGACAAGTATGATACCACTATCAACACTGTCAAGAGTTGGAAGAAACGTTATGGATGGAATGGAAAAGAGGGTGCACCCCAAAAAGAAAAAGTGTGCACACAAAATAAAAAGAGTGCACCTGCACCCAGAGTGGAAATAGATGATGGTACAAAGGAGATATTACAGAATGGGGACTTAACCCCGGAACAGCAGATGTTTTGCATTTACTACAGCAGGACATTTAATGCGGCGTAGAGTTATTTGAAAGTTAAGGTATGGCAGATCATAATCGGTGCAACACCGGATGGCAATTTTGGCAGCGGCACGGAAACATTGACCAAGACATGGCAGAATAGCCACAGACTGACAGCGGATGGAATTGTCGGACTGATATTGAAAATGCAAAAAATAGTTGAGGATAAAGGAAAAGTGGAAGGAACGATTCACCGTTATTTAATTGTGGCGAAGAAATAGATTGTTGATGTATGGCAGAATAAGTTCTGCCATACAAATTCAAGTCTATAAAACTGGAAAAATATATAAGAAATCATTTTGATGATATAAAGAAATATGCAAGTGTTATTGAAAAACGTTTAGATGATGAATATAAAATAGACATTGATTTCTAATAATACTTTTTTTAAATAGAATAGATGCTGGCGGGTAAATGATTAAAATATAGAGAACAAATAAATCCGAGTGCCTACTTGACACTAAAGTTTATAACTGGTATCTTAAAAATTATAGGTAAATAATCTTGCGTTGTGTTTCACCAAGAATATGGCGCAACTATGTTGAAATCAGTTTATTGGCGGAAGTGGCATAGAAAAATGAAGAAGTCAAAAAAAGTAATAGCAGCTCTCATTATGATGGCAGTTGTTTTAGGTGGAGCAGGTTTTGGGGCAATCAGTCATGCGAAAGCGGAACCGGCAGAAAACAGCGGTTGGGTCGCATGTTTTCCGGAAGACACCAAAACAGAGCAGGAAGAAGAGAGCGAGAAAGTGGAAGAAACAACAGAATACGAAAATTGCACTGAAACGGAAAGCGAAGATGTTTCCGGGGCGGAAGAAGAAAGCGAAGAACCGGAGTCGGAGGAGATGCAAAGCGGGAAATCAGAAGAAGAACAACAAACGATGGTTTCTTCTGACGGAACATTAGAACCGGAGGTGACCGTTTCGCGGGAAGAAAAGCCGAAATATAAATATGAGACAGGTTACATATTTATGGGAGATTCCCGCATCTATTTGATGAACGAGGATTGTAGTATAGAGGGGACGGAGAACTTTTTTGCTGTCTGCTGTCCGGGTATTGGATATGACTGGATGATTGAGACGGGGCTTCCACAAATTAAAAACATTCAGAACAGACACTCCGAAATTAAAGAATGGGTCGTAGTCAGTGCTCTCGGCATCAATGATATGCAAAATGTGAATAAATATATTGCCTCTTATAAGAAACTCGCAAAGTCCGTGGAATTATGGTTAGTGTCCATTAATCCCACAATAGGGCGGACGGAGGCAACGTACAATAATACCTGTATCAATGCATTCAATAATAAGATTCGTAGAATATCGGGAATTACTTATATAAACAGCCATGATTACATACTGAAAAAGGGATTTGATACGAAGGACGGTCTGCATTACACAGAGGCGTCTAACTGGGATATTTACAGTTATATTTTAAACAGTCTTTTAGTGGGAAGGGATTGTGCTCCGGCACCGGATACTGATGCGAAGGAGTTGGCACAGTTGCTAGAGGATACGTTAAGTTTGGCAAACTATTAAAAAATGGCGGGCACGTTATAGTGTCCGCCATTCGTCTTTTCTGGCTGTCCATTGCTCGTTCATCCAGTCCACTGCCTGCTGTTTCCCATCAGGAGTGAAAGGGAAGGTGGCAGAGGTTTTTAAATTGTCCTCTGTTGAGGCAAAGTTATAAGGACCGGGCCAGATATATACCAGAAAAATATCGGAATCGTCAGCAGAGCTCTTCTCGATACGATAGCGCATACCTTTATAGCTGCCGGTAAATTTTTCCTTCTTATAAAAGTTCATATTTAAAACATCTTCGGTGGTAATCATATACATGCTCCTTATTATAAATCCATAAAAATTACAAGAAACATTATAACAAATACAAGAAAAACAGGGTAGAAAAATTTTTTGCAAAGTTTTACATTGCTTATTGCAAAATAAAATTGTTGAAAATATTTCGCAGTTGTCTGTGGCAACTGAGGAAGTAACTGCAAGTGCTTAACAGGTTTAGGAGATGAGCGAGCAGAACCTAAACTATGCAGAACAGGTAAAGGATGCAATCAATACGATTGGTAATACAACAGATGATATGAAGCAGTATTTGTAAAAATGACAAAATTAATTTTTGGTTTTATACTTTACATTTTTGAAACAGTGGTTTATACTATAAATAGGTCAAACAAATTAAATAAAAGACCGTATACGAAGGCGTATATTTCGTATACGGTCTTTTTTCTACTTTATTGTGGTAATGTGGTAGCATACAAGAGTGTTGAGCTTTTAGTATTTTTGTATACAATTATACATTGACAAATAAAGATAAGCGTGTATAATACAGCTATACGATTTGATACGGTAAAGTGGTGCAACGTCAAAACGATAGAAAAATAAAAGATAGAGAAAGAAATGGGAGAGATTAAAAAGTGAGTAAATATATCATGAAAAGAATTTTGTTAGCAATTGTCACTATTTTTGCAGTCGCAACTATTACGTTTTTTTTAATGAACCTGGTTCCGGGTGGACCTTTTATGTCTGAGAAGGCAATCAGCCCGGCAGCTCAGGCAGCGCTTGAGGCAAAATATGGATTGGATAAGCCATTGGGGCAGCAGTATCTTACTTATATTACAGATGCACTACACGGCGATTTTGGGGACAGCCTAAGACAGCGTGGACGGACTGTTGCATCGATTATTTTTACAAAATTTCCGATTTCTGCAAAAGTTGGTGGAATTGCGGTTATCGTGGCGTTGTGTGTCGGAATACCGCTAGGGTGTATTGCCGCTTATAGAAGAGGAAAATTTTTAGATAGTTTTATCAGTGTGATTTCTACTGTTGGAATTGCGGTGCCGAGTTTTGTAATCTGTACGGCACTTATGTACTTCCTCGGTGTAAAATTTAAATTGTTACCAACGCTTGGCATTACTACATGGAAACATTATATCATGCCGGTGATTTCACTGGCATTTTATCCGACAGCATACATAATGAGGCTTATGCGTTCGGCGATGCTTGATGTGCTCGGTCAAGACTATATGCGCACAGCAAAGGCAAAGGGGTTGTCACAGAAAATAGGCATTTTCAAACATGCCCTTCGAAATGCAATTCTACCTGTTATCACTTATGTGGGTCCAATGATTGCGTATACATTGACAGGTAGTTTTATCGTAGAAAAAATATTTACCATACCAGGGTTAGGAGGAGAATTCATTGGTGCAATTTCGAGTCGTGATTATACTCTGATTATGGGAACTACTATTTTTTTGGCTACATTGATGATTATTATGAATGTTATCGTAGATATCGTGTACAAAATCGTAGATCCACGAATTAAGCTAAAATAGGGAAATGGAGAACACAAGAAGATGAAGAAAAATCCAGTAAGTTTTCAATTAAATCTAGAACCGGATGATTTCCTTCCTGCTTCTCAGGAGGAAAAAGAGAGCCTTGTGGTGATGCGGGAAAGCGTCAGCTTTTGGAAAGATGGTATGCGTCGCCTTACAAAGAATAAAGTGGCAATGGTAAGTCTCATTGTAATCATTATCATTATGATATTTTCTTTTATTGTTCCAATGTTTTATCCATATTCTTATGATGTACAGATAAAAGGAGCGAATAACCTGGCACCAATGCAGTATTCAGAAGCGGAGCAGGAGGCTATTGCGGCAGGAGAAAAAGTGTTTCCACATATTTTTGGAACAGATAAGATGGGACGTGATTATGCAATTCGTGTAATGCTTGGAAGCCGGATTTCTTTGATTGTAGGTTTGGTTGCAACGGCGATTATTTTGGTGATTGGTTCTGCTTATGGTGCAATTGCGGCATTTCTGGGCGGATGGGTAGATTTGATAATGATGAGAATTGTAGATATTATTTATACAATACCTGATATATTGCTGATTGTGTTGTTGTCTTTCGCACTAAATAGTCCCATGGAAACGCTGGCAGAAATGCCGGGATTTGCTTGGATTAAAACAGTCGGTATCAATATGATTAGTATTTTTGTTGTGTTTGCGTTATTGTATTGGGTAGGTATGGCGCGTATGGTACGAAGCCAGATATTAATGTTAAAAGAGAGTGAATATGTAACAGCAGCTAAAGCATTAGGTGCAAAGGGTGGAAGAATTATTAAAAAGCATCTGTTGACAAACTGTATTGGAACATTAATTGTAACAACTACACTACAGATACCGTCATCCATTTTTACAGAAAGTTTTTTAAGTTTCTTAGGACTTGGAGTAGCTGTTCCGCTTCCTTCATTAGGAAGTCTTGCAAGTGATGCTATCAATGGAATTAATACTTATCCATATTTGCTATTTATTCCGTCAGTGGTGATTAGTCTTATCATTTTAAGTTTCAATCTGTTAGGTGATGGTCTGCGTGATGCATTTGACCCAAAACTGAAAAATTAGTGGGAAAGGAAGAAGGAAAATATGTCTGAATATTTAGTGGAAATTAAAAATGAACGCCTTTCCTTTTTTACACCGGCGGGAGAGGTCAAAGCATTAAATGATGTATCAATTTGTCTAGGAGAGGGGGAAGTGCTTGGAATAGTTGGAGAGAGCGGTTCCGGTAAATCTGTAACTGCGTACAGTCTTATGGGATTAACTGCGCATCCGGGAAAATTGATTGGTGGTACAATTGACTTTAATGGTCACCATATTAATGATATGACAGAGAAGGAAATGCAAAAAATTCGTGGAAATGAAGTGGCCATAATCTTTCAAGATCCCATGACAAGTTTGAATCCTGTTTATACCATTGGTAATCAGATTGAGGAAGTTATTCTCTTGCATACAGATAAAAGAAAAAAGGAGGCTCATGAACGTGCAAAAGAGTTATTGGAACTGGTTGGAATTAATGAGCCGGAGAAACGATTGAAACAGTATCCACATGAACTTTCCGGAGGAATGCGTCAGAGGGTTATGATTGCGATAGCTCTTGCCTGTGAGCCGAAGCTTTTGATTGCAGACGAGCCAACAACTGCCCTTGATGTAACCATTCAGGCGCAGATTCTTGAATTAATGATGGAATTAAAAGACAGACTTGGTATGGCGATTATTATGATTACTCATGATCTTGGAATTGTGGCAAGTATGTGTGAGAAAATTGCAGTTATGTATGCGGGAAGAATTGTGGAGTATGGCACTACAGATGAGATTTTTTACGAGTCAAAACATGAATATACGAAGGGGCTACTTCGTAGTATTCCTAGACTGGATGCAAAACAGCATGAGAGACTGATACCGATTGAGGGAACACCGATTGATCTTTTGAATCCTCCCAAAGGTTGTCCGTTTGCACCACGTTGCGAAAAATGTATGAAAATCTGCCTGCGGGAAATGCCACCTGTGACTGAGTTTGGAGCCACACATTATACGCAGTGTTGGATGAATCAAAAGGCACAAATGGAAGGAGAAACCACTCATGAATGATAAGTTAGTACAGGTGGAGCACTTGCAGCAGTATTTTCCGGCAGGTGGTTTTGGAAAAAATAAGAAATATGTACAAGCAGTAGATGATGTCTCTTTCTATATTGACAAAGGTGAAACATTGGGGTTAGTTGGAGAGTCCGGGTGTGGAAAAACTACTACTGGAAGAACACTACTTCGATTATATGAGCCTACAGGCGGTAAGATTATCTATGATGGAAATGTTATTTTCGATAAAGAAAATAAGATTGCTGTAGATATGCTTCCATATCGCAAGAAAATGCAGATTGTATTTCAAGATCCCTATGCGAGCTTGGATCCTCGAATGACAGTGGGTGACATTGTGGGAGAGGCGATTGATATACATAAACTGGCTGGTAGTAAGAAAGAACGTTATGATAGAATTATAGATTTGCTTCAGTGTGTAGGTTTAAATTCCGAACATGCGAATCGTTATCCGCATGAGTTTTCTGGCGGACAACGACAGCGTGTTGGGATTGCAAGGGCGCTTGCTGTTAATCCGGAATTTATTGTGTGTGACGAACCGATTTCTGCCCTTGATGTATCCATTCAGGCACAGGTTATCAATATGTTTGAGGATTTACAGGAAAAATTGGGGCTTACTTATTTGTTTATTGCTCATGATTTATCGGTGGTAAAACATATTTCTGACCGAATTGGAGTTATGTACCTTGGAAAAATGGTGGAACTTGCTGACAGTTATGAACTGACTGCACATAGTCTGCATCCATATACAAAGAGTTTGATATCTGCAATTCCAATTGCTGATCCTAAGGTTGCGAGGAAAAGTAAGCGTATCGTACTTGAGGGAGATGTGCCGAGTCCATTAAATCCGCCTTCAGGTTGTCGCTTCCGTACAAGATGTCCTTATGCGGATAAGCGATGTGTACAGGAGGTGCCGGAATGGAGAGAAGTGGGAAAAGGGCATTTTGTAGCATGTCATCATGTTTGATAAGTGTTTTGATAGACAATTATGAATGCAAGAAGCATTCATAATGTTTATAAATTATTTATGAGGAGGAACAATCATGAAAAAGAAACTGATTTCTCTTCTGCTGGTAACAGTAATGGCAGTAAGTATGACGGCTTGTGGCTCAGGAAACAATGCAGCGAGCACAAGTAATGGTTCAGATGCTTCTGTTAACACAGCAGATGGAACAGAGACTGCATCAGGTGATGCAGTAACAACGGGAACAGGAGACAAAGAACTCGCAGTGCAGATCGGACCGGATCCGGAGACAATTGACCCAGCATTAAATAGTGCAGTGGATGGCGGTAATATGCTGCTTCATGCATTTGAGTGTCTGTTGGTCGTAGGAGAAGACGGAACGTTACAGCCGGGACAGGCAGAAAGTTATGAAACTTCCGAGGATGGTCTTACATGGACATTCCATTTAAGAGATGGATTAAAATGGTCTGATGGAAGTGACTTGACAGCAAATGATTTCGTATACAGTTGGAAACGTGTATGTGATCCTAACGTAGCAGCACCATATGCAGAGACTGTTCTTGGTATGGTAAAAGGTTATGACGAGGCAATTGCGGGTGATTTGGATGCACTTGCAGTATCAGCACCGGATGATAAGACTTTGGTTGTAGAGTTAAGCTCACCATGCTCTTATTTTGGAAGTCTTGCTGCATTCGCAACTTTAAGCCCAGTTCAGCAGGCAACTGTTGAGGCAAATGGTGATGCATGGGCAACTGCTCCGGAAACTTATATTTCCAACGGTCCATTTTATATGACTGAGTGGGTACCGGGATCTCATATTACATTTAGTAAAAATCCAAACTACTGGAATGCTGATGCAATCAAATTAGACAGATTGAAATTCGCGTTAATTGAGGATTCTAATGCTGCCTACAGTGCATATCAGACAGGTGAAGTTCTTATGATCAAGGATGTACCTACTGAGGAAATACCAAGCCTTACAGGAACGGATGAATTTTATGTGGATCCGATTATTGGAACATATTATATCAGCTTGAATTTGACAGAGGAACAATTCCAAGATCCTAAAGTACGTCAGGCATTAAGCCTTGCAATTGACCGCGACTATGTGGCAAACACTTTAATGCAGGGTACTTATACAGCTGCAGGTAACCTTATGGGACCAGGCTGGGTTGATACAGATGGTTCTGAGTTTATGGATCATTCAAATGGTGGACAGACATATATTGATACCACAGATTATGAAGGTAACCTTGAAAAAGCCAAACAGTTAATGGAGGAAGCTGGTTATCCGAATGGAGAAGGTTTCCCTACTATTACTTATACAACAAACGATGCAGGTTATCATAAAGTGGTTGCTGAATATTTACAGCAGGCTTGGGCTGAACTTGGTATTGACCTTCAGGTAAATATCGTTGAATGGGCAAGCTTTACACCAATGCGTCGTGCACAGGAATATGATGTAGCACGTAACGGTTGGGTTGGTGATTATAGTGATCCATCTAACATGCTAGAGTTGTTCTGCACAACCAATGGCAACAATGATGGTAAATATAGTAATGCGGATTTTGATGCTGCTATCGAATTATCGAGAACAACACTTGATCCGACAGAGCGTTCTGCAGCACTTCATCAGGCAGAAGACATTTTAATGGAAGATATGGGATGTATTCCACTTGCATATTATAATGACTTCTGGCTGCAGAGCTCAAAAATTACAGGTGCTTGGCATTCTGCTTATGGATACTGGCATTTTATGTATGCTGATATCACAGAGTAGGATTATAGAAAAAATATCCCGGAAGAAGCGATATCTTTCGGGATATTTTTGTGTAATTTTGCTATAAATATTGTCTTTAATTGGAGTTGAAAAATGCAAATTTTTATATTTTTTTGAAAATGTAAAAATATGCAAAAAGAAAGAGACTGGGATGAATAAAATATAAAAAGAACCAATAAAACGTTGGAGAAAGTGGTATAATTATACTTTTTAGATGTGTGGAAAAACTATTGACAAATTTCACTTCGCATGTATAATAAATAGCGTGTTGTTTGCGAGCAACATACAACTGTTTTTAAAGTGCAATAGGCAAAGGGGTCTGTTGGCACTTTTTTTTGCTTACACAAAAACAATTTAACACAATAACGTGTTGCATTGATAGCAAATTACAGAAAAAAACAGTGAGAACCTAAGTTATAGACGCGAGTTTGCGTTTATATAAATAATTTTCTAATAAGGAGGAAATATTATGAAAAAGAAACTTATTTCTCTTTTCTTAGTTGGCGCAATGACCACCGGTATGGTAGCCGGATGCGGTAACTCAGGAAATGGCAACAATGCCGGAGAGGAAAACAACAGCGGCGCTTCTGACAATGCAGTAGAGGCAACCGAGACAGCAGAAGAAGGCGAAGAGAGTACATTTGATGGTACTTACAGCAACAAACAGGTTATTCTTGGTGAGAGCTCTGAAACCAGTGGAGATATCACACCATTCTGGGCAAACGGTGCATCTGATTATGATGCTTACAAATTAGTTTCTCAGGGTATGGAGCCAGTCGTAAGAGATCAGACAGGTAAATGGGTTGAGAACCCGACTGTTCTTGAGAAAATCGAGTCTACTGATAATGAGGACGGAAGCAAGACCTATACTGTTACCATTAAAGATGGTTTGAAATTCTCTGATGGAACTCCAATTACAGCACAGAACTATGTGTTCACAAATATGTTGCTTGCAAGTAATGAAGTTTTAACAGACTTAGAGGCTTCTGAGGCTTCTTCTGGAATGTATCAGTATTACAAAGGTTTCGAAGCTTATTCTGCAGGCGAGAGCGATACTTTTGAAGGTATTCATTTAATCGATGATAAGACATATTCTATTACTATTGATGCAGCATACTGCCCATATTATTATGGTCAGGCATTATTAAGCACCAATCCTGAATCTATGGCTCTTTGGGTACCGGAAGATGTTACTTTGGAAGAGACAGAGAATGGTGTAAAATTCTCTGATAACTTTACAGCAGAGTACATTGGCGATACTGTTGATGCAGCAAGATGGAATTACAATGTAAACTCTGGTGCATATATGCTTACTGCTTATGATGAGAATGCATATACTTACACATTAACAAAGAACCCGAACTTCCCTGGAAACTTCGAAGGCCAGACAGCAAACATTGAGACAGTTCTTGTAAAATATACACCACAGGATACTATGATGGATCAGTTAAAGACTGGTGCTGTTGATATCTTATATCAGGTAGCAGATGGTGATCAGATCGAGCAGGGTCTTGATATGGTAGAAGAAGGTGGATTTGATTATTTATCCTATGGTCGTGCAGGTTACGGTATGATTTCTTTCAAATGTAATCAGGGACCAACACAGTTTGAGGAAGTACGTCACGCAGTTGCTTACTTACTTGATCGTGTAACGTTTGCTCAGACTTTCACAGGTGGACATGGTCTTGTTGTAAACGGACCTTATGGTTCACAGCAGTGGATGGCAGAAGAATATGCAGAAGAAATCGATGGATTAAATTCTTACACATACAGCCTTGATTCTGCAATTGCAGAACTTGAAGCAGGCGGATGGGTATACAATGAAGATGGTTCTGATTATTCAGGTTCCGGAATTCGTTATAAGAAGTTAGATGATGGTACATATATGCCATTAATTATTGAGTGGTTCTCTTCTGAGAATAACTCTGTATCTGACTTACTTGTAACTTCTTTACAGAACAACCCGGATGTAGAAGCAGCTGGTATGAAGATTAACCAGACAGTTGGTTCTTTCACAGACTTATTAACTTACTACTATGATAACTCTGAGGAGAATCCTTATCAGATGTTCAACCTTGCAACAGGATTTGGTAACCCATACGATATGGCTTATATGTATGAGCCGGGTTCAGGTTCCAACATCAACGCAGTAACGGGCGAGGATGGACAGAAATTATATGATTTAGCACTTGCTATGAATCATACAGAAGAGGGGGATGATGAGGCATATGCAAAGAACTGGTTTGAGTTCATCTCCTTCTGGAATGAAGTTTTACCGGAAGTTCCTCTGTACTCTAATGACTATCATGACTTCTTTACTTCAAAACTTCATGACTTCGAAGAAGACGGATATAACTGGGATGTAACAAACGCTATTCTGTACGCAAATATGGAATAATTCCGTATGAGATTTTTACTGAGGAAGAGAATGGAGTATTTACTCCATTCTTTTCTCCGGTATAAATTCCTGCAATTTCTTTGATCGTTTCTTTTGGAATGGGATCAAAGGGGCATGTCAGGATTTTGTTCCTAAGGAAACGAAGAAGAAAAATCAAGTGAAAGTTGGTTAAATTATGTTAAAATACATTGCAAAAAGAATTTTATACATGATAGGGGTATTCTTTGTGGTATCCATTATCTTGTTTGGATTGTTCAACAATGTACCTGGTGACCGTGCACTAAATCAGGTGCAGAATTTAAGAGGTAAGGTTTCGGATGAGGTATTCCAGCAGAGATATCAGGAAGCACGGGAAAAATTAGGTTTAGATGATCCTGTCCCGGTTCGTTATGTAAAGTGGATGGGAAACTTATTAAGAGGAGATCTTGGATACTCTTCTTTCTATAAAAAAGATGTAGCCGACGTTTTAGGAACGCCGCTTCTTAATACGATACAAATTAATATTGTTTCAACAATTCTTGCACTTGCCATAACCATACCACTTGGTATTCATTGTGCGGTGAAGAAATTTTCTAAATTTGACAATACGGTACAGGTGCTGACAATTGTCGGTTACAGTATGCCTCAATATATAATTGCATTAGTGTTTATTTTTATTTTTGCTGTTAAATTGGGGTGGTTCCCAATCAGCGGTATGAATACGCCAAACTTCCAGGGAACAGGAATGGCATTTGTGTTAGACCGTATGAAATATCTTGCGTTGCCGGTTATTGTTATGACAGTTGCAGCTTTGGGAAGTATGACACGTTATGTCCGTGCTGCTATGATAGATGCACTTCGTATGGATTATATCCGTACGGCGAGAGCAAAAGGTTTAAAAGAAAAAGTGGTTATTTATTCCCATGCGTGGAGAAATGCATTACTTCCGGTTATCACTTTGATTATTACGTGGTTTATGAGTATTTTTATGGGCTCCATTGTTATTGAACAGATTTTCCAGTTAAATGGTATCGGCAAGATGTATTATGTCGGATTGATGAATCAGGATTATGATGTGGCTTTGGCGGTCAATATGCTCTACTGTGTCATTACACTGCTTAGCAACCTGATTACTGATTTAAGCTATGGCCTTGTTGACCCGAGAGTTCGTATCAATAAGTAGGAGGAACGAAAAACATGAAGATTCTAAAACACCTTTTTGGAAAAAGGGATGAAGCGATAGATATTATGCAGGAAGAAGCTCTTCAGAGTCCGCTCCGTACGGTTGTGAAGAACTTTGTTTCCAATAAGCTGTCCTTAGGAGGATTGATTGTCTTTTTGATAATCTTCCTAATTGTTTTAATTGGACCGATTTTTAATCCGATTGATTTAAGTGAAAAAGAAGAAACACAGATTAATGTTGCACCGGGACTTAAAATGTTAGACGTGCCGAAAGAATTAGAAGGAAATGTGAAGGAAATTTCTACCGGTTCTACTTTCAGTGTGGGTGTAGATAATGATGGTAAAGTCTATGTGTGGGGACATACCAAAATAAGCAATAAGATTGATATTGCAAAAGATATGCCTTCACAGAAGGAACTTGGAAAAGTTGTGTCTGTATCTGCTGGTTATGATCATGTTATGGCACTGAATGAGGATGGTGAAATCATTACCTGGGGTAGTGATCGTATGGGACAGTGTAAGCTTCCTATGGAGATTAAACATGAGAAAATTAAGCAGATTGCAGCAGGTTATCAGATTTCTTATGCGTTAACAGAAAGTGGCGAAGTTATCTGCTGGGGAAATGAAAATTTAAATGATGTCCGTTTGACTAAGAGAAATGGAAACAGCCATATCGCAAAAATTTCCGTGGCAAATACCACATTGATGGCACTTTCCGAGGACGGGGAAGTAAGACATTTAGGAAGCCAGAAGTCTGATATTTCGAATGTACCAGAGGAGCTTGGTACAGTAAAAGATATAATAACAACGGCAGATGCCTGTGTGGCTCTTCTTGAGGATGGCTCTTTGCGTATCTGGGGAAAAGCAAATAAAAGTGAAAAAGAAATTCCGGAAATGGATGGCGAAATTGTTTCTATGGTTGCTGGAAGATACCATATTACAGCTTTAACAGATAAGGGAACGGTTTACTCCTGGGGAAGCAACAATAAGCACCAGACCGATGTTCCGAAGAAAGCAAAAGATGTTGTTGCTATTTATGGTGGAACTTATCAGAACTATGCTGTGACAAAAACAGGCGAGATTGTTACCTGGGGATTGAAAGGTTACTTACTTGGAAGCGATGAGTTAGGACGAGATGTATTTAACCGTATTTTGAACGGTGGACGTATGACCATGACTATTGGTGCTGTTTCCGTTATTATTTCTACTATTATTGGTATTATTATCGGTGGTATATCCGGTTTCTTTGGTGGATGGATTGATATTGTGTTACAGCGTCTGACAGAAATTGTGGCATGTCTTCCATTCCTGCCAATGGCGATGATTCTTACTGCTATTATTGGAAACAGTATGTCAGAGAGTGCCAGAATCTTTTTGATTATGGTAATCCTTGGTGTGTTAAGTTGGACGAATTTAGCAAGACTTGTCCGTGCACAGGTGCTTGCAGAGCGTGAACAGGAATTTGTTACAGCAGCAAATGCCATGGGTGTAAAGAAAAGTGCAATCGTATTTAAACATATTATTCCAAATGTTATTTCTGTTATTATTGTGTCAGCAACACTGGATTTTGCTTATTGTATGCTGACAGAATCCACCCTGTCGTTCTTAGGATTTGGTGTAAAACTGCCACGTCCTACCTGGGGTAATATGTTAAATGGTTGTGTAAGTTCTGTGGTTATCCAGAATTATTGGTGGAGATGGGTATTCCCGGCAATTGCATTAGCAATTTGTGTAATTTGTATTAATATGATTGGTGACGGTCTGCGTGATGCGATTGATCCGAAATCAAATGAGCGTTAAAGGGAGGAAACAAAAGTGGCTTTATTAGAGATTAATAACTTGCATACTTTTTTTAAAACAAAAAAAGGTACTGTAAAGGCTGTAAACGGTGTTTCCTATTCTGTAGAACCGGGAAAGACATTAGGAGTTGTTGGAGAAAGCGGCAGCGGTAAGAGCGTTTCCGCCATGAGTATCTTAAAATTATTAGACGGAAACGGTTATATTGATAGTGGTGAGATTATTTTTGATGGTAAGAATTTAGCTGATGTACCTGTCAAAGATATGTGCCATATCCGTGGAAATGATATTTCTGTCATTTTCCAGGAGCCAATGACAAGCCTTAACCCTATTTTTACCATTGAGCGTCAGCTCTCTGAGCCTTTTATCATCCATCAGGGAATGAACAAAAAAGAGGCCGCAGAAAAATGTATTGAGATGCTTCGCGATGTGCGTATTCCGAACCCGGAAGCTGTTGCAAAACAGTATCCGCACCAGTTATCCGGTGGTATGAGACAGCGTGTCATGATTGCGATGGCACTTGCCTGTCAGCCTAAACTGCTTATTGCAGACGAGCCTACCACGGCACTGGATGTAACCATTCAGGCACAGATACTGAAGCTCATGAACGAATTAAAACAGGAAAAGGGTACGGCAATTTTATTTATTACCCATGACCTTGGCGTTATTAATGAGATGGCAGATGATGTAGCTGTTATGTACTGCGGACAGGTCGTAGAGATGGCTCCTGTTCGTAAGATTTTCGGTGAGAGTGAGTTCCTTCATCCATATACGGAAGGACTGCTTTATTCTATTCCGAGACTTGACACGCCAACAGGTGTGCGTTTAGAAGCAATTCCTGGCGCTGTGCCTCATCCACTTGATTTACCGAAGGGATGTAAGTTTGCTCCGAGATGTAAATATTGTACTGAGAAGTGTCGTGAAGAGGAGCCGGAATTATTAGAGATAGAGCCGGGACATAAGGTGCGCTGCTTTTATCCGAAGAAAGGGGAAAGAAACGAATGAGTGACGAGCAGAAAGTATTATTAAGAATTTCCAACTTGAAACAGTATTTCCCTATCGGTAAAAAGAAAATGGGAAAACCACAGGCATATGTGAAAGCAAATGATGGAATCAGTTTGGATATTTATGAAGGCGAGACTTTCGGTCTGGTTGGGGAGAGCGGATGCGGTAAATCGACATTAGGACGTACGCTGCTTCAGCTTAATCATCAGACTGGTGGACGTACTGTATATTATGGACGTACCGTAGAGGATTTTGATTTAAAGTATGTAGAGGAAATTTTCAAGAACCTTCCGGAAAAGAAAAAGAAATGTGAAGATCTTCGTGCGAAAGTTAAGAAGACTCGTGAAGATTATGAGAAAATGCCGGAAGGCAGTGACGATGCAAAAATTCTAAAAAAAGCAGCAGCACAGCATTTAGCTGAGCTTGAAAGTGAAACAAAAAATCAGCTCCTCGACATTACAGCTTTAATCGGTGGACTATATACTTTGAATGATACGGCGTTAGCGGAGGCAGGAAAACATTATACTGCTGAGTATCTTGCAATGAAAGAAATCCGCCAGATTAATGCAAAGATTGCAGAACTTGAAAAAAACGGAAAGGGTGCCGACAAGATTTCACAGTTAAAGAATCGTATTCCTGAGTTAGAGAAAAAGGTCGAGGCAGAGTTGACCGAAATTCAGAAAATCCGTGAAGGCTGTCCTAAGGGTGATGAGTATGAGGAGTACGAAAATCAGAAGGATAACGGAATTAACCTTGCTAACTTGACAGACGCAGAGATGCGTTATTTAAGAAGAGATTTGCAGCTTATTTTCCAGGACCCATATTCTTCTTTGAATCCGAGAATGACGGTTGGTCAGATTATCGGAGAGGGACTTCAGGCACATGGAATGTTTAAAAAAGGTGATCCAAAGATGCAGGATTACATTATGGAAATTATGGAGAAGTGTGGACTTGCTCCGTATTTCATCCATCGGTATCCGCATCAGTTTTCCGGTGGACAGAGACAGCGTATCGGAATTGCCCGTTCTCTGGCAGTAAATCCGAAATTTGTGGTCTGTGACGAGGCAGTATCTGCATTGGATGTTTCCATTCAGTCCCAGATAATCAATCTGTTGTTAGATTTAAAAGAGCAGAATAACCTGACTTATTTATTTATTTCTCATGACCTTAGTGTTATCAAATATATTAGCGACCGTATCGGCGTTATGTATTTGGGAAATATGATGGAATTAAGCGATACCGAGCATTTATTTGCTCATCCTTATCATCCATATACGGAGGCACTGCTCTCTGCAATTCCTACCACGGATGTGGATGGAAAGAAAGAATCAATTATTTTGGAGGGTGATATCCCAAGTCCAATTAATCCGCCAAAGGGATGTAAATTCCATACCAGATGTCGTTATTGTACGGAAATCTGTGAGAATGTAACACCTGCTTTTGAAGAAGTGGAGCCGGGACATTTTGTGGCATGTCACCATAAATTAGGTGTAGAAGAGTAATATCAAAAAAGAAAGCAGAGCCGGTATTGAAGGCACTGCTTTTTTTTGGTAAACTAATAGTGATGGAGAGAGAGATTATGTTTTTTCAGAGAAAAGTAGACCGGGCAATGAAAAAATTGCATGAGGACAGTGATGCAGGAAGGGCAGAAAGAGGATTAGAGACTAAAGATGGGGATGAGAGAGAAGTACCTGAATTAGAAAAAAATGATTTACTTGCCATGGTAATCGCGGCAATGATAACGATTGTGCCAGTTGCACTCCTTGTATTGGTTGGGTTTGGACTGGTCATATATTTTTCATTAATACATTAATTAGCATATTAGTACTGGGAAAATATGGGGTAATGTTATGATTTTCGGAGAGAGGAATGCACAGAAGAAAAAAGTAAAAGATTTAAAAGGTGAAGTCAAACAGCTGAAAAAGCAAATGATGGGAGCCGGCTGTGAAAAGGGAACGGTAAATAGTTTGCTGGGGGAATTTGAGGAAACGCTTATTCTTGCAGAAAAGCGTTCCAGTGATTACGATATATCAAGCTATCATATCAGTGAGACAAGGAAGGCCATTGTACGCCTGTTAGATTGCATGGGAGAAAGTCCGGTGCAGGAGGTGAAACAAAGTTTAAGTGAATTGGTAAACGATTTGGATTTAGTCTATCATGACTGTTCTATTCGTCACGATGATTTAGATTTCAAGTCTACAATTACTTGCTTAAAGGGAATGGTATCCGATTATGGAAATGCAAATTTTGCTGGGAAAGATATCATGCTTCGCAGTGAACTAGAAAACATAAAAGCAGTGTTGGATGATGCGGCTGGTTTTCACGCTCCTAATTTTTTTGCATTAGCATATTACGAACTTCATGAAGATAAGGATTCTCTAAAGGAGATGGAGAATGAACAGAGAAATCTATTTTTGAAAGATTATTTAAAGAGACATTTTACAGAACGTTTTCACAGTGAGACAAAACGGAGCGGCGTGGAAGAAAAGGTAAAAGAATTGATGGAAAATTATCTGGACAACGGTAATAAATGTGCCGATATATAATGATAAGGAAAAGAGGATTGAACAATGACTACAGAATGGTCTTTAGATGTGTTGTATAAAGGATTAGATGACCCGGCGTATGAAGAGGATATTAAGATTGCGGCAAAGAAGATAGAAGGTCTGAAAACTTTGGTAAAAAAAGCATCCGGTATGCAACAGAGAGAAATGGCTGAGCAGATTTTAACAGAGATGGAGCAGTTTATAGAGGTGGTTTACCGGCTGATGGATTATGTGCTGTTAAGCCAGTCGGTGGATACGGAAAATGGTGCCCTGATGGCACAGGTCAATCGATTAAATCAGTTGTTGGCTTCTTATACACCGGTAGAATCAGCAGCGAGAAAATGTTTAGCGGAGATTGAAAATGTAGAGCAATTAGCAGGGGAGAGTGAGGTTGTCAAGGACTATATCTTCTTCTTAAATGAGAATAAGAAGAGTGCAAAGCATCTTCTGGCAGATGAAGTGGAGGAGATGGCTGCAGCAATGGATATTACCGGCGGCAGTGCATGGGGGAATTTGTTTTCCTACCTTACTTCCACTGTAAAGGTGGATTATGAGGGAAAAACGGTGACACTTTCCGAGGTACGAAATATGGCATACAGCCCGGATGGAAAGGTGCGTAAGGCAGCTTATGAGGCAGAACTTGCATCCTACGAAAAAATTGCGGATTCATTGGCATTTGCATTAAATAACATTAAGTCTCAGGTGAGGATGATGAGCGAAAAAAGAGGATATGAAAGTCCCCTTGCCATGACTTTAGAGCAGTCAAGAATGAGCCGTGCTACCTTAGATGCCATGATGGCAGCAATTGAAGAGTATTTGCCGGTATTTCGGAAGTATCTGCGGAAAAAGGCAGAATTGTTAGGTTATCAAAACGGGTTGCCGTGGTATGAGCTTTTTGCACCATTAGGAAAAGCGGATAAAACTTATACGATTGAAGAGGCGAAGAATTATTTAATTGAATGCTTTAGGACCTTTACACCGGATATGGCAGAAATGATGAAGGAAGCATTTGAAAATTCATGGATTGATTTTTATCCGAAGAAAGGGAAAGAAGGCGGGGCTTTTTGTCAGGGACTGTTAGGCAAAAAACAGAGCCGCATTCTTACGAATTATGATGGCTATTTTGGCTCTATAGGAACTTTAGCACATGAGTTAGGGCACGCTTATCATAACAGGCAGTTAGAGGGAGAACGCAGTTTGAATCAGGAGTATCCAATGCCGGTAGCAGAGACAGCGTCTACCTTCAATGAGACCCATCTTGGCAGATATGCCTTAAAACGTGCCAAAGGGGAGGAACGTCTTAACCTGTTGGAGAATGACCTGAGAGAGCAGACACAGTGTATCGTAGATATTTATTCCCGCTATTTGTTTGAAACTGCAGTTTTTGAGCAGGGACAGGAGAAATTTCTGATGGCTGAGGACTGTAAGGCTCTTATGATAGAGGCACAAAAGAAAGCCTATGGAGATGGACTGGATAGTGAATATCTTCACCCGTATATGTGGGCTTGCAAGAGCCATTATTACAGCAGTGGATTAAGTTTTTATAATTTCCCATACGCTTTTGGAAATCTTTTTGCATTGGGACTTTATGATAAATTCCTGCAGGAAGGCGAGGCGTTTGTACCGGGATATAAAGCAATGCTTGCGGCGACACCGTGCTGTACCATTGAAGAAGCAGGAAAAATGGCAGGCATTGACTTGACATCTGTGGATTTTTGGAAAAAGAGCCTTGCCATGATTGCAGAAAATGTGGAAGAATTTTGTAGTTATTCAAAATAAAAGCATAAGCAGAAAAAGGAGAAACGGAAGATGGGTGACTTGAAAAGTATGATGCCGAAGAAATTGGGCTTTGGCTGTATGAGACTTCCGGTGGTAAATGGTGATACCAATGTCATTGATGATGAGCGGTTTTGTGCCATGATTGATTCCTATATGGCACAGGGGTTTTGTTATTTTGATACGGCATTTCCATACCACAATGAAAAGTCGGAAGAGGCGGTCAGACGATGTCTGGTAGAACGATATGGCAGAGAAAAGTTTTTTCTTGCAACCAAAATGCCGGTGTGGCTGGTAAAAGAAAAATCAGATTACGAAAAGATTTTTGAAACCCAGCGGAAGCGCTGTGGTGTGGAATATTTCGATTTTTATCTGCTTCACGCCATGAACAAAGAAAGAGTGGCAGAAGCAGAGGAAAAAGGTGGGTTCGCTTTTGTGCAGCAGATGAAAGCGGAGGGAAAAATCAGACATATCGGTTTTTCTTTTCACGATACTGCGGAAGTGTTAGAGGATATTTTGAGCAGACACCCGGAAATGGAATTTGTACAGCTACAGATTAACTACTATGACTGGGAGTCACCTAACGTGCAGTCAAGAAAATGCTATGAAGTAGCTGTGAAATATGGTGTGCCCGTGATTGTCATGGAACCGGTAAAAGGGGGAACTCTGGCAAACATGGTGGGAGAACCGGGAAATATTCTGAAAGCACTGAATAAGGAGGCCTCCTATGCTTCATTTGCTATCCGATATGCTGCTTCCCTGGAAAATGTGATGCTGGTGTTAAGTGGGATGTCCGATGAAAAACAGCTGGCGGATAATACTTCCTATATGAAAGAATTTAAACCCCTTTCTGAAGAAGAGCAGCAGGCAATTGCAAGGGTGGTGGAAGAACTGGAAAAGCTGCCGACCATCGCATGTACAAAATGCCGTTATTGTGTGGAAGGGTGTCCGAAAAACATTTTAATTCCGGATGTATTTCATGCTTACAATTCTGTGGTACAGTTTGGGCTAAATGATATCACTAGGGAAAATTACAATCGTGCAGTGGAAAAGCAGGGAAAACCACAGGACTGCATTAAGTGTGGCAAATGTGAAGGACAGTGTCCGCAGCATTTGGAAATTCGTAATTTGCTAGAGAAAGCGGCAGAGACTTTTGCTGTGTAAAGATACAAGGAGGAAAAAAAATGGAACAGAAAAAAGAAATTTTATTTATGCAGTCAATTATGGCTAAAATTGTGCTGTTGGTAGTGGGAGTCGTTGTGCTCTCCTCCCTGGGAAACTTGATAGGAACAAGCATGGAAACAAAGGCGGTAGTGGGGAATATCAACGAGAACTATATTATGAGTATGGCAGAGACGGCAGCAAATCTGGTGGAAGAAATTCCTCAGGACATGGTAAGCAGTGAGGAATACGCCAATGCACTGAAAGATATAAAAATGACAGGCATTGAGTCCTCCTATGCGTATCTGGTAGATTCAGAAGGTACGATGGCTTATCATCCGACAGCAGAGAAGATTGGAGTACCGGTAGAAAATGCAGTTGTGAAAAGTGTTGTAGCTGAATTACAGGCGGGTAAGACGCCGGAGGATGCAGTCGTAGCCTATGAATTTAAAGGTGCAATAAAATATGCGGCATACGCATTGACAGATTCAAATATGATAGTAGTTGTTACTGCAGATGAAAGCGATATTATGGAACCGGTAAATAACATATTGAAACAGCTGCTTGTGATAGCCGTTGTCGTTGCACTTATCTGTATCGGTGTTGGATGTGCTGTCGGCAGATTTATCTGTATTCCAATCCGGCAGTTAACTGCGATTATTGACAGTACTTCAAAACTGGATTTCAGGCATCATGTGTACAGTGACAATCTTTGTAAGAGAAAAGACGAAACCGGTGAGATGGCACGGCAGGTTCGTCTTATGAGAAAGAATTTAAGAAGTATGATTGGGGATATCAATGAGGCAAGCAGCCAGATTACATCAAATGTAGATGGGTTGCAGCAGATTACGGATACAGTAGACCATATGTGTTCAGATAATTCTGCAACGAGTCAGGAACTTGCAGCAGGTATGCAGGAGACAGCCGCAACCACAGTAACTATTAACGAAAATATCGGACTGATTAAAGAGGGTGCAGAAGATATCAATACAATGGCTTTAGAAGGTGCAAAAACCTCCGAAGAAATTATGGAACGTGCCCTAAACTTAAGAACCAAAACAGTTGCTGCTAGCGGTAAAACAATGGATATGTACAGTACTGTGAAAGTGAAAGCTGAGCATGCCATAGAAGGCTCTAAAGCAGTAGAGAAAATCAACGAACTTACAGGTACGATTATGGAAATTTCCTCTCAGACAAGTCTTTTGGCACTGAATGCTTCGATTGAAGCAGCGAGAGCAGGGGAGGCAGGAAAAGGTTTTGCGGTGGTGGCAACGGAAATCGGAAGTCTCGCAGACCAGACATCGAAAGCTATTGCAGATATCAGCGAAATTGTGAAAGATGTCAATGAGGCGGTTGCTAATATGGCGGATTGCCTCAGTGAAACCACAGATTTCCTTGAAAATACGGTTGTGGGAGATTATAAAGAATTTGAACAGGTCAGCGAACAGTATAAGGAGGATGCGGATGTGTTCAAAAACAGTATGGAAGGTGTAAAGGCTGCTATGGAGCAGTTGTCTGTCTCTATTGAAAGTATTGCAGGCGCACTTAGCGGTATTAACGATACTGTAGGAGAATCTTCTATTGGTGTTTGTGATATCGCTGAGAAGACCAGCAGCATGGTGGAGAAAACAGGAACAACTCATGATATGGTTTCCGAGTGTTATTCCTGTGTAGAGAACTTGAAGGAAATTGTGCATCGGTTTACCTTAGAATAGGAATACCGGGGTTATGTGAGGAGCAGAAAATGGATATTGTTATAGCAATCATAGTGATTGCATTGGCGCTTTATGCTGATAAGAAGAAAAAGCAGAAGAAGGCTCAGGGGAAAACTGTAAAACCGAATGTGCCGAATGGAAACAAATCGAATGCACAAAATCTAAGTATGCCAAAGGTACAGACACAGATAAAAAATACAGTAAGGACTGCCCAGAATACCATGCAGAAGAATATGACTCAGAAGCAGTGGGAATTGAAGGAGCGTTTGCAGCAGAAGTACGCGAGAGAAGAACAGCAAGTAAAGTCGATGCAGAATATGGCGTCACAAAGTAGAAATGCACAGAGCAAGGATATTTTAAGTCGGGCGAATGCCAATGTGCAGGAGGAGTCCGCGGATGAATTGCGCTGTGAGGACGGGAAAACACCGGAAATAGTAGTAGATACCTTGCAGTTTGGCATGGCGGAAAACAGTGAACTGATGCGGCAAATTAGTGATCTTATGATTATGGGGTATTCGGGAGAGTTGAGTTTTGAAAGGGATTTTGTAGCAGAGGGCGTGGCAATGCTAAATAGCTGCGAACTTGCAGAATATTAGAAAGGACTTATCGGCAGGACATGATGGAGCAGATACCACAATGCGGAGAAATATACCGCCATTTTAAAAACAAATTGTATCAGATTGTTACGGTTGCAAAGCATTCAGAAACCGGAGAAAAGTTAGTCATTTATCAGGCATTATACGGAGATTTTGCTACTTATGCAAGACCGCTTGAAATGTTTGTCAGTGAGGTAGACCATGAGAAATATCCGCAGGTAACACAGAAGTACCGCTTTGAAAGGGTAGATATGTCATCGCTTGAGCAAAATCAGACGACTGTTTCTGAAAATCAGGTGAAAAATTTTGTGCGAAGCAGTACAGAAATGGAAAAAGATGAACAGAGAAACGATGCTACTGAAAATGGTGGTGTCAATCCGAAATTAATGGCGTTTTTGGATACGGACGATTTTGAGGAGAAATACAATATCTTGGTTTCCATGCGGGATACCATCACAGACCGTTTAATCAATGATATGGCGGTGGTCTTAGATGTGGTGATTCCGGAAGGAGATTTAGACGAGAGGTACGAAGCGTTAAAGATGTGTGTGAGAACCAGACAGCGTTATGAAACCACCAGACTTCGTTAGGAAAAAGTCATCAAGAAAGGCAGTACACAAAGGGAGAAATGAGGAACAGGAATGGAAGAACTGACAAGCCGGCTGATAGAATTATCGGCTGCGGATGTATATAAGATAATTATCAGTAAGCCCGCAAAAAAGGAAAATGTGTACCGCAGGATTGTGATTGAAAAGAAGGAATCTTATTTTCAGGCGGCTTCTTATACCGAAAAACAGGTGTTCCATGAAAATATTCAGCCGGAGACCTTAGCAGAATATCTGATTTCTACGGTGAATGGAATGTATTTACAGGTGAATGCCTGGGACGATACAAGTGAGCATATGATTTTAATTTCCAAAAAAGGAAAGGTCACTTATCAGTGTAAAAAAACAGGGAAGCAAACTGCAAAATCAGAAACTGCCCATAATCGGAAAAAGAAATACATTTTACAGGAGGGGAAGGTCATAGCCCCTCTTGTTGATATGGGAATTTTTACTGCGGAGGGAAAGGTAGTCCGCAGCATGTATGATAAATTCCGGCAGATTAACCGTTTTTTAGAGGTGATCGAGGATGCGGTAAAGGATTACCCCTATGAACATCTGAATATCATTGACTTCGGATGTGGAAAATCTTATCTGACATTTATCCTGTATTACTATTTTTCAGAGGTCCGGCAGATGAATGTGAGAATCGTGGGACTGGATTTGAAAGCTGACGTGATAAAAAACTGCAATGCAGCAGCAGAAAAATACGGCTATGAAAATCTGAATTTTGAAATAGGGGATATCAATGGCTATCAGGCGCCTTTTCCGGTGGATATGGTGGTGACGCTCCATGCCTGCGATACGGCAACGGATTTTGCACTTTATAATGCGATTTTGTGGAATGCCAAAATGATATTTTCCGTGCCGTGCTGCCAGCATGAGTTAAATCGTCAGATACAGACCGAACAGTTTGGGCTCCTAACGCGCTATGGCATTATAAAAGAACGGTTTTCGGCACTTACTACAGACGCTATCCGGGCAAACTTGCTAGAAGTTTGCGGTTATAAAACACAGTTGCTGGAATTCATTGATTTTGCTCATACACCGAAAAATATTCTTATACGGGCGGTACAAAAAAAGATCGTTCCCCGGGCAGTGAAAGAAAATTATCTCAAAGAGACAGAGCGGGTCATGGAAGAGTTTCATTTAGACCCGACCCTGTATCGGCTGCTGAAAGAAGCCGGAAAAATTTAAAAGTTTTCATGCGAATTATAGTTTGCTTAACATACTGTTGTGGTATTTTTTGGAGAAAGTTACGTCTTCGCCAAACCATGATGGTGGAAGAAAGGTATTGGCTTCTTCCTCTGTGGCAAACTCTACTTCGGCTAACTGCAGAGGTGCAAGATCTCCCTCGAAGATATCAAGCTCAATGGTATGGGTGTCATCGAGTGGAATCAGATACCGGCATTTTTTGATTAGTCTGCCGTCAATTTTTTCTTTTAAATGTTCAAAGGATTCTGCGTTTAGCGGAAGATTATATTCTTCCCGAACCATGAGTCCTTTTCCTTTATAGGTGAGCGTGTAGGTATCATCAGAACGGCGGATGCGTACCACTGGGTCTGTGTTTAAATATCCCTGCTCGATGTGTTTGCAGGGATAGGAATCTAAATTTTCCGGTAATGTTTCAATCAGATATTTTCGTTCAATTTCCATGAGTGATAAACTCCTTTTCGATAAGAAATATGTGATATTAAGTTTAAATGTTATTGTTATAGTAACATTTTTAAGGCAAAAAGACAAATGCCTCTCTTATAGCAGAAAAAGGCGTTAAGTGACAATAACAATGTCTTAAAACTTGCAGAAAAGAAACGAGGTTGATATAATGTTAAAAGCAGATATATGACGCAGTAAACAGTAATAGAGTAAGGAAACGAGGTAAAATCATATATGAGTAAAATCGGAATTTTTATGGCAGATGGATGTGAAGAAATCGAAGGTCTTACGGTAGTAGACATTGTGCGACGGGCAAAAATGGAGATTACCATGATTTCCATTACCGGGAAAAAAGAAGTGACAAGTTCCCACAAGGTAACATTTTTAACAGATGCCCTTGCTTCTGAGGTGAATTATGAGGAATTTGACGGAATTGTACTTCCGGGAGGAATGCCGGGGACATTGCATTTAGGCGAGGATGAAACGGTGAATGAGGTTATCCGGAAGTTTGCCGCAGAGGGGAAATTAGTGTGTGCGATTTGTGCAGCCCCAAGCGTGTTAGGTGCAGCAGGTATTTTACAAGGAAAAAATGCAACTTGTCATCCGGGCTTTGAAGAGAAATTAGAAGGTGCAGCTGTCAGCGAAAAATCAGTTGTGGTGGACGGAAATGTGATTACCAGCAGAGGTATGGGAACAGCAATTCCGTTTGCACTTGAGATTGTGCGCTATTTTAAGGATGATGCGGCAGTGGAAGAAATAAAAAAGGGTCTGGTGTACCACGTTGTGCAATAGAAAAAGATAAAAAGTGCTCCTATCATCAAGAGGTGATAGGAGCACTTTTATTGTGTCCGATTAAGACTAATTAGACATCTGCTCTTCCTGTTTCATGATCATTTTTTTGACCATTTCACCGCCGATAGAACCGGCCTGTGCAGAAGTTAAGTCACCGTTGTAACCTTCTTTTAAAGGTACACCGATTTCGCTTGCAACTTCCTGTTTGAAACGGTTCATAGCTTCTTTTGCCTGTGGTACAGCCATTTTGCTAGTGTTAGATCCGGAATTGTTAGATCCACTCATGGTTTTTTCCTCCATACATTTCAAAAATTTTTCGTAAGCTCCGGTAGACCGGAACTTGCTGTTTCTTTAGGATTTACAATAATTTTACTGTAGTTCCTAATCCTAGTATTGACAGGAAGTAAAAAAATATGTTGGAAAATTTTGAGAAAATTCTTGACAGAATTGGAAGTATGTGCGTATACTTAAACACGTGAACTGAATGTAATCTAAAATTTTAAGGAAAGAGAGGTAATAAATATGATTAGATTAGCAGGCAATTTAACAAACAAAATGAATAACAATCATATGATTACCTCGATGGGTTCTAGGGCTTGCAGGTGAGCCGTTTTTGCGGTGGTGTATGCCATGATAAGATGATGTCTGGGAGAATAGGCAGACTTAGAACATAATATTTCCTGTGGGATAAGAGCCCGTGGTAATTTTGTGATAATTACCACGGGCTCTCTTTTTATGCGTATTTGCAAACAGGAAATTGACATCGAGGGAAATGATTGGGGAATGGAGGTTTTAGAGAGTGAAAAAGTTACACACATACATATTAGGGCACTGGAAAGGATATTTATTTGCAGTGGCTTCTATGGTGATAGCAATCGTGTTAGATATGTTATATCCGGTCATTACACAGCAGATTGTAGATGATGTTATTCTGGGAGAGCAGTTAGACTTACTGACAAAGCTGTTGCTTGGAATTGCCATTGTGGGTGTCGGACGCAGTGTGTTCGGGTATTGCAAGGAGTTTACATTTGACAGGGTAGCATCGGAGACTGGAACGGAAATGAGGAAAGACTTATTCCGCCATATTCAGACCTTGTCCATGAATTATTTTGATAATACGAATACCGGAGAACTGATGGCAAGGGTTAAGGATGATGTGGATAAAGTATGGAATGTGTTAGGCTATGTGGGAATGCTGACAATCGAGGTAGTAATCCACGTAAGTTTTGTACTTTACTGTATGTTCCGCCTGAATTGGAAACTGGCATTTGTACCGCTTATTACCATGATTATCTGTGGAACGATAGCGATTGTGATGGAGCGGAAGTTAGATAAAATTTATGAGGATATCAGCGAGGAAAATGCAAAACTTACTACTGTTGCAGAGGAAAATTTAGCAGGAGTCAGAACTGTAAAAGCATTTGCCAGAGAAAAATTTGAGATTGAAAAATTTATGTCTCATAACAAACGTTATTATGAACTGAATATCAGTCAGGCAAAAACAATGGTGCGCTATTATCCGATTTTCCAATTTGCCGGGAAAATACTCCCGGTGGCAACCACCATTTTAGGCGGTGTGGCAGTAATGAATGGTCAAATGACGTTAGGTGCTTTAGTGGCATTTGTGGAATACAGTCGTAACTGTACCTGGCCTATGGAAATGCTAGGATGGCTTACTAACGATTTATCATCCGGTGTGGCATCTTACAAGAAAATTAAAAAAATATACGGAGAGCGTGCTACTATCCGGGATGAAGAAGATTCCGTGGTATTAGAAAAGATAGAAGGCAATATTTCTTTTGAGCAGGTTTCCTTTGAACTGGAGGGAAAAGATATTTTAAAAGATGTCAGTTTTACACTGCCGGCAGGAAAAACATTGGGAATTATGGGTGCGACCGGTTCGGGAAAATCATCCATTATCAATCTGCTTCAGAGGTTTTATGATGCAACGAGAGGAAACATAAAAGTAGATGGAGTGGATATTCGGAAGTTGACATTAAATCAGCTGCGATGCAATATTTCCGTGGTACTGCAGGATGTATTTTTGTTCTCCGATACGATTGAGGAAAATATCAAAATGGGACAGCGCAAAATCCTTCCGATAGAGGAAATTAAAAAAGCGGCGGAGAGTGCCCAGGCGAAGTCCTTTATTGAAAAAATGGATGAGCAGTATGAAACGGTTATCGGCGAGCGGGGAGTGGGACTTTCCGGGGGACAGAAGCAGCGTATCAGTATTGCAAGAGCGTTAGCAAAGCATGCCCCAATTCTGGTGTTAGATGACTCCACTTCAGCGCTTGACATGGAAACAGAGCATGAAATTGAGAAAACTTTAAATGAACTGAATGGCACAACGAAATTGATCATAGCCCACCGTATTTCAGCAGTCCGCCATGCAGATGAGATTATATATCTGAAAGATGGTGCGATTGCAGAGCGTGGTACTCACGAAGAATTACTGGCAAAGAAGGGCTTATATTATGAAACCTATCTGGCACAATATGGCAGCTATTTAGAAGAGAAAGCCGAAGAGGAAAAACAGAGGGTATCATAAAGCTAGAATGATTACAAAATTATTATAGAGAAGAAAGTGAGGGGATATATATGGCAGTCAATTCCTATAGGGAAGACGAATTTATGGAGAATACCGACAAGAAAAAAATTTTACGACGGCTGTTTTCCTACCTGCTAGAATATAAGGGCATTCTGATTGCCGTTTTGATTTGCATGGGCATAACGGTTGCAATTTCCCTTGTTAATCCATTGTTAATCGAGGAGGCAATTGACCATTATATTGCACAAAAAGATTTTGCGGGGTTAATGAAACTGGGATTATTTGCATTGGTTTTAAACATCATTTTTATTGTGATGGTGAAAATCAGAATGTATGTGATGGCAGTTGTTTCAAATAAAATTTTAATGAAAATCCGAAAGGATTTATATGAGCATATCCAGACGTTGTCTTTTTCTTTTTTCGACAGCAGACCAACAGGAAAAATATTAGCGCGTATCGTCGGGGATGTAAATTCATTAAAAGACGTACTGGTCAATATGATAACCACATTGATACCGGAATTTATTACGGTATTCGGGGTAGTCATGATTATGCTGGTAAAAGATTGGCGGCTGGCACTGGCATCTTTAAGCACCATACCAGCGATGATTGCAGGCATCTGGTTGGTACAGAGTGCCTCTCATAAACGCTGGCAGATATTCCGCAAAAAAGGATCTAACTTAAATGCCTATGTTCACGAAGATATTGCCGGAATGAACGTAGTGCAGAGCTTTGGCGCGGAAGGAGAGACACAGGAGATTTTTGAAGGATTAGCGGATGAACACAGGGATTCCTTTGTGGATGCGGTTACATATGCAGACATGTTTGGTCCGGTGGTAGATTTCTGCTGGGGTATTGGGGCAATGATGCTTTATCTGGTCGGCATCCGGTTTTTAGGATTTGAAAAGATATCGATCGGTCTTTTGGTGGCATTTGGTACATACATTAATATGTTCTGGAACCCGATTATGAACCTTAGCAATTTTTACAACAATCTGGTGACAAACTTAACGGCAGCCGAGCGTATTTTTGATATTTTAGATACAGAGGCAGATATTGTGGATGCAAAGGATGTGGAAATGCTGCCTGAAATAGAAGGAAACGTGGAGTTTTCCCATGTAAGTTTCACTTATGATAAAGGAACTCCTGCAGAAACAAAAGTGCTAGAGGATGTAAGCTTTCAGGTGAAGCCTGGAGAGACCATTGCATTAGTAGGTCCTACCGGGGCAGGAAAAACAACGATTGTGAATTTAATCAGTCGGTTTTATGATATTGAATCCGGTACGATTACGGTAGATGGTTACGACCTAACAAAGGTTTCTATTGAGAGCCTGCGTCAGCAGATGGGTGTTATGACTCAGGATAATTTTATTTTTCACGGAACTGTGAGGGATAATATTCTTTACGGAAAATTAGATGCCACTGAGGAAGAAATGGTAGCGGCAGCAAAAGCCGTAAATGCCCATGAATTTATTATGAAAATGGAAAAGGGATATGACACAGAGTTAAAGGAGCACGGAGCAGGGCTTTCTATTGGACAAAGGCAACTGATTGCCTTTGCGAGAACAATGGTTTCCATGCCGAAAATTCTGATTCTAGATGAGGCGACTTCAAGTATTGATACCCATACGGAAATCATGGTGCAGAAAGGAATAGAAGCGCTGCTTTCCGGTAGAACCAGTTTTGTCATTGCCCATAGACTTTCCACGATTCAGAATGCAGACCGTATCTTTGTCATTGATAAAGGCGGTATCTTAGAACAGGGAAGCCCGGCCGAACTAATGCGGAGGAAAGGTGCCTACTACAACCTCTACATGGCACAATTTGCGGGATTGCAATGAGCCGTGCCAAAATCAAAGAAGACAAATTGACTGCTTGCAGTCGAATTTGTCGGAATTGATTTTGATAGGGCGAATGCCCGCGAGGCGTAAGAAGCGAAGCGGATTACGCCTTGAGGCACGGCGTGGTAAAAAAAGACGGATGATAGGGCGAACGCAAGATGCCCGGAGGGCTAGAAATTGTAGCAGTATTAAAATTGTAAGAAACATAGCAGGACTATGGAGAAAAGAGGAAAATATGAACTGGAATAAGGAATTTGACGTAACAATGATGGCAGAAAACAGTTCTGTTTATCAATGGGGAAAATTGGAGACCA
>JAQXGQ010000082.1 GCA_029006795.1 Clostridiales bacterium
TTTCTGCAATTTCCATCACATCTTCCTGATGCGCCAACAGACTCCTCACCCTATCTGCCAGTTTTCCCCTCTCTTCCAGAGAAAAAAATACAAGCTCCTTTCCATCTGTAAATTCTTCTCTTAAGTACTTGCTGTCATCTGTTAAAGATAAGGTTTTTTGCAGCATGGCAGTAAATACCCTGTCGTGGGCGCCATCTTTAAACCACGGCATAATATTTAAAGATATTTTTGCATTTCCAATTGCCTTTGCACAGGTTACAGAAGTTACCTCTCTGCCGTTACTAATAATACATTCCGGATTTTTGCAGGAAAGTTTCTCCCAGTTTGCTCCAAAAACATGTACCGTAATTCCCTGCTCTGCCAAACTTTTAACTATCTCACCCCGGAAATAGCTGCGAATGCAAATATCAATAAATACCATTCCTGCGATTGCAGCCCGTTTCTCCTTATCTGAAACCTCTCCTAATTCCCGATAAATATGCTGTTCTAACATCGTATCAATAGACACTGTCGGATGAGCAATCAAATCTTCAATGATACCCCCATAAAACTTTCTGTAATCCTCCTCTAAGTTTTCTATCTCACGGTAAATATGCTCCACCGGCGTATAATTCCCGGTAAACACCAAATCGTAAGAACGCTTTTCATAAGGAACGATATTCTCTGTATTCAGCCATAATTTTTCCATTGTTTTATCTGACAGTTTCCCCTGTTCGCCATGATATAAATCTCCACTGGTTTCCGCCAATACCACATTGCCAGCCAATGGCAGAAATGCTGCCTCTACCTCGGGATAAAACCGTTTCATATAGGTTACATGTTCTCTGTCCACACAGAATATTTTCATTCCAGGCATAGGATGTTCTAATTTAGAATGATAGTAAAGCGGATGATCCACCATCAAATTCAAACATGGCATTTCGTAATTCTCCCAGATTGTCCTGCCATTTTCCTCAATAAAAACCTCTTCACCGGAAATTCCCACAAAATTAAAGGTACAAAGTGCTGTCTTTCTCTTTTGTATGAATCGGTACAACCCTGCCACCGTATCTACCAGACGATTATAATCCACAAAATAAACTTCAAAACCGGAAGTTCTTAACTCAACGGCAAGTTGTTCCGAAAAATATCCTAACGTTTCCACCGCATTTTTAATCAAAACTACTTTTTCTATTGTGTTCATTCTTTCCTGTAAACCCAAAATTGCCGCACAGATAATTCCATGCGGCAACCCCTTTTAGTGATTATTCATTAATAATTCTTTCTTTTATTTTTCCATTTATCTTTCCAATATAGCCTAACAATTCATCGGATACATTGACAATTCGCTCTGTTACATGATTGCAATCTCCTACAACCTGCTGCAGTTTCTCCATATTTTCTGTCGTCACTTTAGCACTCTCTGCATTCTGCTCCGCAGACTCTGTCAGAGATATAATACCATCCTCAATAACCGCCTTATGTCTGTCAAGTTCGCTTACTTCCTGCTCAATTCCTTCAACAGCATCGCTGGTAATATTAATTTCCCCATTCAGTGCTTTAAAGATTTCTTCCGTGTTATGAATCTTTTCATTCTGTTTCACAAATGCTTCCGATACTTTTTCGGTAATTTCTACACTGACATTTGAATTTTCAATGAGGTCATTTACAATCTTATTAATCTGCTCCGTAGAATCTCTGGACTGATCTGCCAATGTACGGATCTCTTCTGCTACAACCGCAAAGCCTCTTCCATGCTCTCCCGCTCTTGCAGCTTCAATACTTGCATTAAGCGCAAGCAGGTTTGTCTGGCTAGA
Organism: Clostridiales bacterium; assembly: GCA_029006795.1. GTDB lineage: Bacteria > Bacillota > Clostridia > Lachnospirales > Lachnospiraceae > Roseburia. Next base: position 1,797 of record JAQXGQ010000082.1, read on the forward strand.
AATACCAGCTATAATCTCTGTAGCGGTACGAATCTGCTGTGCAGACTGGTTTGTCAAATTGGTCTGCTGTCTGACATTCTCAACTGCTTCACCGCTTTCTTTACTGATATTTACCAGTTCTGCCATAATTGCTTCTGCCGTGCGATTACTTTCTTTCATATTTTCAGCACTCTGCGCCAACTGTCTGACATTCTCTGTAATTTCATCAATCGACCTGCCAATAGCTTCAATTTTTTCCTTCATATCAACAGTATGGTCTGCCTGAGAAATTGTATTTCCGGTAATTGTCTCTAGTTCCGTTTCGGTTTGTTCGAGTGCATTTGTCATGTTCCCGAAAATATCCTGAAACTCATCAGAGACTTCACCTAACTCCTTTGTTGCCTTTTTAATACCTTTTATCACCTTAGAAAAAGAGGTCAATGAATCCTGAATATTTCTTGCTATTTCTCCTAGTTCATCATTCCGCTCTGCAAGTTTATTTGCTTTCTCCACAAAACCGTCTGATGACTCCGAGGCGCTTTCTCCTCCCATAACATAACGCAGCCCCACTAACACAGACCGGATAATCATAAAAATTCCACCGAAAACTGCCAATGTTCCCACGCTTATTAGGATAACAGCAATTAAAATACTAATAATACCGTTCTTTACAAGTGTCAGTACAATTGCCTCCCACACTATAATAACTAACAAAAATCCCAACAGCATTTTTAGTAGTTTTCTCCATGCAGATTTACTAGTATCTTTCATATTCTTTACCCTCCGTACCACTATTTTTATCTTAAAATTATAGAGACATTTCTTTTTTTCAAAATGTGTCTCCTAATTTTTAAAACTATGAATTGGTGCCGGAATTCTACCAGTACGATTGATAAAATTATCACAGGAAAACTGGTTTACCGACATAATTGGTGCATAACCAAATAATCCACCAAACTCTACCGTATCACCGACGCCTTTTCCGATAACCGGAATCAGACGTGCCGCAGTTGTTTTCTGGTTTACCATACCAAGTGCCATCTCATCTGCAATCATACCGGAAATGGTAGTTGCCTTCGTATCTCCCGGAATCGCAATCATATCAAGTCCTACCGAGCAGACACAGGTCATTGCCTCTAATTTTTCTAACGTAATAGCGCCTGCCTGCACAGAGTCAATCATTCCCTGATCTTCGCTGACCGGAATAAAGGCTCCGCTTAAGCCTCCCACATAGGAGGATGCCATAACACCACCTTTTTTCACCTGATCGTTCAACATCGCAAGTGCGGCAGTGGTTCCCGGTGCCCCTGCATATTCCAAACCAATCTCACAAAGAATATCAGCAACACTATCTCCAATTGCCGGCGTCGGTGCTAAAGACAAATCGATAATTCCAAAGGGAATGCCTAAACGCTTTGAAGCCTCCTGTGCCACTAACTGTCCAACTCTGGTTACTTTAAATGCCGTCTTTTTAATGGTCTCACAAAGCACCTCAAAACTCTCTCCACGAACTTTTTCCAATGCCGTTTTTACAACACCCGGGCCGCTGACACCAACATTAATAATCGCATCTGCTTCCGTCACACCGTGGAACGCTCCCGCCATAAACGGATTATCATCCGGTGCATTGCAGAATACCACTAACTTCATACAATCTACAGAATCTCTGTCCTTAGAATTTTCTGCCACCTGCAGTAAAATCTCACCCATCAGACGAACTGCATCCATATTGATTCCCGTCTTCGTAGAAGCAAGGTTCACAGAACTACAAACTCTCTCCGTACGGCACAACGCAATGGGGATAGAGCGAATCAGCATTTCATCTGCCTTTGTCATCCCCTTAGACACCAGTGCAGAATAACCGCCAATGAGGTTTGCCCCCACTGCCTTCGCTGCACGATCCATGGTATCTGCAATGGTTGCAAAATCCTCCGGACTCTTGCAAGCAGCACCGCCAATTAATGCAATGGGTGTTACCGCAATACGTCTATTCACAATCGGAATCCCATATTCCGCCTCAATCTCTCCTGCAACCCGGTCTAAATCCTTTGCTACAGTAGTGATTCTGCGATAAATATTCTCATTAAGTCTGTTCAAATCACTGTCAATACACTCTAGCAAACTAATACCAATCGTAATGGTGCGGACATCTAAATTTTCATGCGCCACCATGTTATTCGTTTCATTTACCTCAAAAATGTTTATCATAATCCGGTCCCTTTCTAAATGCGGTGCATTTTTTCAAAAATCTCTGCTTTCTGACATTTGATGGAAACACCAATCTGCTCCCCAATCACATCTAAATCCTTCTGGCAGTCCACAAATGCCTTTTTTGTCTGATTCATATCCACAATCATCATCATATTGAAATAACCGGAAACGATTGTCTGGGAAATATCAAGTACATTGATACCATTCTCAGAAAGATAAGTACATACTTTTGCAATGATACCTACGGTATCTTTTCCCACTACTGTAATAATTGTCTTGTCTAATGTATTTTCCATGACCGCTCTCCTTATTATATATGTCTGCTTCACTTTCAATTTATCGAGTATAATATCATATCTGTTTTATAATTTCTACTAAAATCTTTTTTAAAATGCAATCCGGGGTGTCGGTTCATCCCGCTTTGCCACATACATCGGAAAATCATCCCCTTTATAAGGATTCTCTCCTAACGTGACTTCTAACCGCACCGTCTCATAGGCTAACGCCGGGTAATTGTTTTCTTTACTCAGATGTCCTAACAATACCGCCTTGAACTTGTCGTGAAGTACTTTCCCTAACAATCTGCCGGACAGTTCGTTAGACAAATGTCCTCTATCTCCTAAAATTCTCTGCTTTAACGGATAAGGATACCCCCCTACCTGAAGCATATGAACATCATGATTTGCCTCTAATAAGAGCACATCCATATTCTGTATTTTCTTGATCATTTCCTCATCATAGGTTCCTAAATCCGTAATGACTGCAACCGACTTTTCGCCTTTATTTATCTTGTATGCCACCGGTTCTGCAGCATCGTGGGAAATGGCAATGGGTTCTATGGTAAGTTCTCCTATGACAAATTCCACACCCGACTTAACTTCACAGAACAAATCACTATCAATTTTTCCCACAGATTTTGTTTTTAAAATTGCGTTGATTGTCCCCGCCGTGGCATAAATCGGAAGTCCGTAACGTCTCGCAAGCACACCTAGCCCTGCAATATGGTCAATGTGCTCATGGGTCACTAAAATCCCCTGCATTTCCTCTGTTTTTAATTCAAAAGAATTTAACCCTGTTTCAATCCGCTTTCCGCTAATACCTGCGTCAATCAAAACATGGCAGTTTTCTGTGCCAACGCAGATACAGTTTCCACTGCTGCCGCTGGCAACACTGCATAATTCCATCATCTTAGTTCTCTTTCCATCCAAGTTCTATCTCGTCCCCCGCCTGTAACTCTGCGGAGTACTGTGCATTCTGTCCGTTGAGATTCGTAATAACGCTTCTTCCTCTTGACTGTGTAAGGTCAAACTGATAAAAGTCAAAAATATCTACGAATACATATCTTTGTTTTCCGGTAAGACGCACCGGCTGACCATTGACATAAACTAAAATGCCGATTGTTCCCGGTGGCTGATCTAGTGGATTTGCGTCCTGTACAGGCACTGTCGTATTCCAAAGATTTTCTGTTGCCGCATTCTCTGCTACAGTTTCCCCTTCGCTTTCCATTTCAGGCTCATTTTCTACGGTATCTACATCTCCAGTCAGATTTTCTTTTCCACTTTCGACAGTCTCTTTCTCCTCAACCACTTCTTCTGTAGAAGCTTCTTCTGTTTCTTCTTCTACTTCTTCCTCCGATAATACCTGTGGCATATAGGCAGAAGATTTATAAGAAATAACCGTCCACTCAATGGTAAAGTTCTCGTAAATTAAGGTATCCAAATTTGCCTCACGGTTATTGACTAAAATCACATGTTCCTTGCTGACTTCCACATCCATAAATTCCGCTAACTGTCCTACGGTGTAGAAGCTTCTGGTCTCAATCTGGTCTCCCTGTTTAATCTCATAAGAAGGCAGTTCTAAGCTGCCGTTAACCTCTAAGAATTTTGGACAACGGATGATATTTCCATTCACCACAAATGCCACGGAATCCGCACTGTACTCTTCTAGCTGTTCTAACGTACAGACTGCCTCCTCTCCCACTGTAGAAGGCTCGATAATAATATCGCTGTTTGGCTCTAAGGGGCTATTGATATTTGTCATTCTTCCGTTCATATACACAGTGGCAGACTCTCCAGGTTCTCCCCGTACAATCCTTTTTGCACCGTTTACACTAAACTCCAATTCTTTTCCACGTTTTGGGAATAAATCCTCATTCGGGAAACCTGCCTGCAATGCAGCGTCCACGATAGTAAGATTATTATTATCATAAAGTTTCTGTCTTTCGCCGTTAAAACGCACCATAATAAATCCGTTTCGCTGCTCATAATAGTTAAGACAGATACCTATCGGCGTAACTAAAAGCGGATCTTTTTCAATATCTTTCTGCTCAAAAACAACCTCCTGCAGCACCTCTTCACCGCGTAATGCCACACGCTCTTTTGGTAAATCTAATTTTTCTGCCAGCATTTCGGTATATCCGTGAATCTTACCACCACCGCCTACAATAAATGCTGCACTGACCGTCTGGTCGCCGTTTAACTCTTTGATTTTTGCTGCAACCTCTGTGGTCATCTTATCCACCACCGGAGCCGTCAGTTCCCACACATCCTTAGACGGAATCGTATGCTCAATCAGCATAATATCTTTATATGTAATCTTATCCTCCGTGGTACTCTGCAGTTTGATATACTCCGCAGTCTTAAAATCCACCAGATAATGCTGCACAATCAATTCCGTCAATTCATCGCCGGCAAGAGGTATCATACCGTAGGCAATAATGCTTCCGTCCTTCGTAATGGAAATATCGGAAGTTCCTGCGCCAATATCCACCAATGCGATATTTAACAGGCGGTAGTTCTCAGGAATTGCCACATTGATAGCCGCAATAGGCTCTAAGGTAAGGTTTGCTACCGTCAAATCTGCCTGTGCCACTGCTGCATAAAGTCCGTCAACCACATCTTCAGGCAGGAAAGTTACAATAATATCTTCGGCAATCCGGTCTGCCTTATGAGATTCAAGATTTGAAAACGGCTCATCATTCAAAAAGTATTTCATAACAGAATAACCGACACAATAAAACTTATACTTTGTATCGTTCATTTCCTGTAAAATCTTCTGTGCCTTCTCAATGCCAAGCAAATCTAACGTATGGATATCCTCTCCTGTCACCACAGTCTCTTCCGGAAAGTCATATGAGATATTTGTAGTTACCGTCTTTAACACACGACCCGCAGCTGCAATACAGACTTCCTTTAAAGGCATCTCTACTTGCTCTTCAAGTTTTTCTTTCATTTTGCGGATAGTACGTCCCACACGTCCGATATCATGAATCTGTCCGTCAAGCATGGCTCTCGTCTCATGCTCCATCACCTGCTGTGCCACCACAATAAAGGTATCTTCGTCTTTATATCCTACGGTTCCCACCACATTTCTTGTTCCGATATCAAGACCAAATACCAAAGATTGTTCCATTCCTACTGCATCACTCATCTGCGGTCTCTCCTACTCACTCTCTATGTTCTTTAACGCCTGTTCTAGCTGCGAATAAGTTTTCTCCACCGTACCATTGTTATCTAAAACACATTTACAATATCTCCGGTATGTCTCTTCGCTAAGCTGGCTATCAAAAATCTGATATACCTTTTCTTCTGAATATCCTCTTGATGCCATCAGACGCTGCTTTCTAATATCCTCTCTGGTATAAATATACCAGAGTTCATCACAAATTTCATCATAATGTTCTTCAATCAACAGTGCCGCTTCTAAAAAGAGAAACTGTAATGTTCCCTTTTTCCGCTCTGCATTCGCTGTCTCAATTACAAATTCTTTTACTGCGGGGTGCACAATGGCATTCATCTGTTTTCTTTTTTCTTCTTCCGAAAAAATCACCTCTGCCATCTTTCCCCTGTCAAATCTTCCATCCGGTAGAAAAATATCTTCTCCGGCAAACTGTTTTTTTATTTTTTCATAACAACTTGTTCCCGGCTCCATCAAATCATGGGCAATTTCATCTGCTAACATCACCTTCGTGCCCGGCCGCATTTTTAGATAACCTAAAATTTCTGATTTTCCGGCACCGACACCACCTGTAATTCCAATAAATTTCATAGGTACTTCCATTCCCGATTTGTATTTTCTATTCCCATAAATAACATTTATATTATATTCTACTTCACATCTACAGTGCACGCAAGTAGTGAAATATTATTTTGCCTCATACCAATCGCTGCCCGAATGAGTATCAACTTCTAACGTCACATCTAATTCTGCCGCATTCTGCATTTCTTCTTCTAAAATTTTGCGAACCTGTTCCTCTTCTTCTATCGCAGTTTCCACTAAAAGCTCATCATGGACTGTCAATATCAGTCTCGACTTTAAGCCCTCTGACAAAAGCTTGTCATGCACACGTATCATAGCTATTTTGATAATATCTGCCGCCGTTCCCTGAATAGGGGAGTTCATGGCAATACGTTCTCCAAAGGAGCGCTGCATAAAATTACTGCTTGAGAGTTCCGGCACCGGACGCCTTCTGCCAAACATGGTGGTAACATAACCTTTTTCCTTTGCTTCTGTCACCAGTCCGTCTAAGAAACTTTTAATCTTCGGATAGGTTTCAAAATAGCGTTCAATATATTCTGCTGCCTCTTTTTTACTGATACTTAAATCCTGACTTAAGCCAAAAGAACTGATACCATAAACAATACCAAAATTTACTGCCTTCGCATTTCTCCTTTGTAAGTCCGTGACTTCATCAAATGGAATATGAAACACCTGGGAAGCTGTAATTCTGTGGATATCCTGTGCCTCGCGGTATGCTTCAATCAGCTTTTCGTCCCCGGACATGTGGGCAAGCACACGAAGCTCAATCTGGGAGTAATCAGAATCCACAAAAACAAATCCCTCCTTAGGAAGAAATGCCTTACGGATTAATCTGCCTAGTTCAATTCTCATCGGAATGTTCTGCAAATTCGGCTCAGTACTGCTGAGCCTTCCGGTAGCGGTGATGGTCTGGTTAAAGGATGTGTGGATTCTGCCATCCTCCTTAATATAATTTACCAATCCATCCGCATATGTGGATTTTAATTTTGCCAACTGGCGGTACTCTAAAATATCCGCAACAATAGGATACTCCGGTGCTAACCTGTCAAGGACATCTGCCGCTGTAGAATAACCCGTCTTTGTTTTTTTTGCATAAGGCATCTGCAATTTTTCGAAAAGGATAACCCCTAATTGCTTTGGCGAATTGATATTAAATTTCTCCCCTGCTGCCTCGTAAATCTGTTTTTCCAATTCGGTAATACGAACTGCCAATTTATCTCCGTATTCTTTTAAAGCATCCCCACAGGCAATAATCCCCTCTTTTTCCATATCTGCAAGGGTAAACACCAGGGGCATTTCTATCTCACGAAACAGGCTTTCCATTCCGGTCTGCTTAAGTTCTATAACCATTGGCTTCTTTGAAGCAAGCGCCACATATGCCATATAGCAGACACAGGTGAGAAAGTTCGCCTCCTGCTCCTCTACCGCTTTCTCAAAGGTAAGTTTTCCAAGCAAATCTGCTCTTGAAGGTATCAGCAAATTAAGATAGTCTTTTGCAATATCCTCATAAGGATACTCATTTTTGATTGGATTTAACAGATAGGCTGCAATAGTACCATCAAAAAGGTTTTCCTGAGAAACAGAACCGTTGCTCTTCTTTTCGATTAATCCTAATGACGTTATCTGGGGCTTTAAATCTAACGCAGCATAAGAAGATGCCCCGCTCTCTGTAAAAAGCGCAAGTAGTTCCGCTGCCTTTAAGTCCCCGCCTGCCTTGATAAAGCAGGTTTCCGTATCACTTAAGGACACCGCAATTCCAAGAATAACCGGGCATTTTATTTCATCAGAGCCATCCCTTACTCCGAACAAATTCATCTGTCCGTCTGCTTCCATATGAATGTCTTCTTGCTTTTCATAGGGCACTATAAAAAATCCGCACTCTCTGCCTTTGATACTCTCTAAAAATCTGGTTGCTTCTTTTTTGTCCGTAATCATACGAAAATGCTCTTCTGCCTGATTCTTCGGTGTCTCAACTTCAAAACGGCTCAGCATATTTTTAAACTCTAATTTCTTACAAAGCAGATAAGCTTCCTCCGTATATAAGGAAGAAATCCCATCTATTTTTGCATTTTTCAGCTCATAGTCAATATCCGCATTGGTTTCAATAGTAGCAAGAGTTTTGCTCATCTGCGCCATATCATAATGTTCTTTTAAATTGTTACTTGCCCGGGGTGGTTTAATCTCATCCACATGTTCATAAGCATTTTCAATACTGCCATACTGGGCAATAATGGCAGTTGCCGTTTTTTCACCGATTCCCGGCACTCCCGGAATATTATCAGAAGTGTCGCCCATCAAGGCTTTGACATCAATAAACTCTGTCGGTGTCACCTGATATTTTTCTAACACTTCTTTGGTGTTATAGTCCTCAATCTCCGTTCCTGTCCTCTTGGTTTTTGGAATGCGGATTTTAATGTTATCCGTGGCAAGCTGTAGTAAATCTCTGTCCCCTGAAACAACGGAAACCGTAAGTCCTGCCGCCTCGCTTCTCTTAGCGATAGTTCCAAGCAAATCGTCCGCTTCATAGCCACCCTTTTCCACCACAGTAACGCCCATCGCCTTTAACATTTCCTTCATTACCGGAACCTGTTGGCGCAGTTCATCTGCCATTGGTTTTCTAGTTCCCTTGTACTCGGCAAACATTTCATGGCGAAAAGTAGGCTTTGATACGTCAAAGGCAACCGTCAGATAATCCGGCTGCTCCTCCTCTAAAATCTTAAACATAATATTCAAAAAACCATATACCGCATTGGTGTGAAGTCCCTCAGAGTTTGTCAAATCCGGGATACCGAAAAATGCTCTATTTAAAATACTATGTCCGTCAATCAATACCAGCTTTTCGCTCATGTCTGTCTCCTAACTCTTTGTTTTTTATTTCTACCAATCACCCGGTCAACCGATTAGATGGCTCTGGTGTAATGTTTCAGCCACTCATTTTCCTCTACTGTCATGTATGGGGAAAGTGTCTCATATACCATTTTATGATAATCATTCAATAATTTCTTTTCCCGGCCGGTCATTTCATTCGGATCAATTGCATCAAGATCAATCGGAGCATAGGTAATATTTTCAAACTGCATAAACTGACCATACTCATTTTTTTCTGCTTTATGGCAAACCAATTCATTTTCAGTACGAATCCCATACTTGCCCTCTAAGTATACACCAGGTTCGTCAGTAGTAATCATACCTTCCTCTAAAATTCCGTTATCATGGCGTTCCGGCACGACTTTCCAACGAAAACCGTTCGGTCCCTCGTGAACATTTAACACATAACCGACACCATGTCCCGTGCCGCATTTATAATCAATCCCCATATCCCAGAGCGGGCCTCGTGATAAAATATCCAGATTCAAGCCACAACAGCCATATAAAAATTTTGCATTGGCAAGATTTAAGTTTGAACGGCAAACGGTGGTAAAATGCAGTCTCATTTCATCCGTAATTGGGCCTAATGCCATCGTTCTTGTAATATCGGTGGTTCCCTCAAAATAATGTCCGCCGGAATCCACTAACAAAAATCCTTCCGGTTTTAACTCGGTATCCGTTTCCGGTGTTGCTGCGTAGTGCATCATGGCTGCGTTTGCACCATAAGCACAGATAGTATCAAAACTCAAATCAATAAAGTTGTCCTGCTCTCTTCTGCGGGCCTCTAAATAATCAGAAGCAGAAATCTCTGTCATCGGGATTTTTCCAATATTGGTCTTCAGCCAGTACATAAATTTGGTGAAAGCAACTCCGTCCTTCACATGAGCCATACGGGTGTTATCCACTTCTGTTTTATTTTTGATTGCTTTCATCAACTCCGTTGGGTTTGGTTTATCCACAACTTTGATGTTTTTGTTCAAACTGCTGCTGATACGATAATTGACTGTACCGCCATTCATTAATACTACCGCATCTTCCGATATCTTTGGCACATAGGAATAAATATCATCATAAGGTTTTGTTGTAATCTGATTCTTTTCTAAATAAGCCCGGATTTCCGGTGTCACAATCTCTTCCTGTAAAAACCAGATACATTCCTTATCTGTCAGCACCAGATAGGATAATACCACCGGAACATAGCTAATGTCACCACCACGGATATTCAGAAGCCATGCAATATCATAAAGAGACGTTAAAATGTGAACATTTGCCCCCTCCTGTTTCATGGCTTTACGCAAGTCTGCAATTTTATCCTTTGTGCTTTTTCCAGTGTATTTCTCTTCTAATAAGAATAACGGTTTCTTTGACAATGCCGGTCTGTCACTCCAGATAAGGTCAATCAAGTCTTCATCCACATGCAAAAATGCCTGTTTTTCGGCTACAATCTTTTCTAACTTCTGGCCCCAGGTGCCGTTTACCACACGTCCGTCAAATCCAAGACAGCCCCCCTGCGGCAGCTTGTCTGCTATAAATTCATCCACCTTCGGCACGCCTTCTTCGCCCATACGATAAAGAGTGACCGTGCTTCCCTTTAACTGATTTTCCGCCTGAACAAAGTAACGCCCGTCTGTCCAGAGTCCGGCTTCTGTCATGGTAATCACTGCCGTTCCTGCTGAGCCTGTAAAACCTGTAATAAATTTTCTTGCCTTAAAATGCTCTCCCACATATTCTGACTCGTGGAAATCTGAAGTTGGAACTAAATAAATATCAATGTTCCGCTTTTTCATTTCTTCCCGTAATGCTTTTAATCTTTCCTGTATCATTTTCTATCTGCCTTTCTTAGACCCATATTTTTTATTTTTGAATCTATTTGCATTCTTCTTCCCTTAAACATCCGTATATTCAAAGAACTTAGTATCAAGTTCAGGATAAGAACGTTTCAGAGAAATCGGTCTACCAGAACGATTTAAGAAACAATGCGAACTTCTTCCTGTAGTCCTCAGTTCTCCGGTTTCCTTATCTGTCATACGGTATTCCACTTCCATCTTAACACCGTTGTATTTCATAAGTTTCGCTTCAATCACTACCACATCATCAAAATGTACCATGCTGTGATATTCACAGGACACCGACAAAACCGGACTGATAATTTCCATTTCTTCCATCTGCTTATAGTTTAACCCAATCTGCTCCATCAAATCCATCCTGGCCTCTTCCATCCAACGGATATAGTTAGAATGATGAATAATTCCCATCTGATCTGTCTCGTAATACTTTGCATGATGCTCATAGGGACGGATTTTCATATCCCCCATGTTTTCGGTATAAACTTCAATTTCTTTTCCTGCCATATGTGTCACTACCTTTCTTTCTAAAACGCAGGCAAACTTGACCTATAAAATATGAGATACACAAAATTACGTGTGCAAGCACGGTTTTTTGTGTATCCCATATTTTGCACGGCGCATTGCCTACGCGTACATTATCGCACATGAGAGGCAGAATTTCAATTTTTTTAAGAAAATCCACAAAAATTTAAGAAATCCTTTATTGTATCTGTTTTCATTCTGTTTTATGATAAAAACCGTCTATCGACAGGAAAAACTGTGCTTTTTCAAAACGATATTTTTTTAGAGTACTTTTTAAAGGAGGATAATATATGACAACAGGAAAAGCCAAACGCAAGAAAAAAAAGAAAATCACTCTATTAATTTTTGAAATACTGATTTTACTTCTTTTAGCAACCGTGGCATTTGCCGCCACCAAATTTATGAAAATCAATACCACACCACTAAACAATGACAACATTTTCGTAAATGAGGACATCTCCGAAGAGTCCCAGAAAATTATGAAAAACTACAAAACGATTGCCTTGTTTGGCTTAGACAACCGTTCTACCGGTGACCTTACTACAGGTCGAAGCGACGTTATTATGATAGCCGCAATTAATAACAAAACACATGATGTAAAAATTGTCTCTGTTTACCGTGATTCCTATTTAGATACCGGTGATGGTGTTTTTCAGAAATGTAATGCCGCTTATGCAAAGGGTGGCCCGGAGCAGACAATTTCCATGCTAAACAGAAATCTTGACTTAAATATCACAGACCACATTACCGTAGACTTCAATGCTATTGTAGAATGTGTAGACCTTTTAGGCGGTATCGAAATGACCATTACCGATGATGAAGCAAGTCTGATGACCGGATATATCCGGGAAATCAATGAAATTACCGGACACAACTCCGTAACCCCACCCTCCGGCGGAACCTATACCCTAGACGGCGTACAGGCATGTGCTTTTGCCCGCATTCGTTATGGTGGTGGAGATGATTACAAGCGTACCGAAAGACAACGTGCTGTCCTTTCCGCTATGGCAGCAAAAGCCCAGAAATCGAACTTGGTTACCTTAAACAAACTGATTAACGAGGTTTTCGGTGATATTGAGACAAATCTTTCCGCTACGGATATTATCTCTCTTGCCACCAAGATTTTCAGTTACGATATGGGCGAAACTACAGGGTTTCCGTTTGAGAAAGCCACCCACACCTATGACAGTGTCGGTGATGTGGTTATCCCCTGTGATTTAGCATCAAATGTCACCAAACTGCACCAGTTTTTGTATGATGATACAAACTATACCCCCTCTTCCACGGTTTCATCTCTCAGTGAACAGATTATCAACAAGACCGGTTTCAGACAGGGTGACGGTTATTAAATGGAATAGGGGAGTTCCCTGAAATGAGACCATAATATTCCGGTCTTCTGTCTCGGAACAATCCCCATTCTAACCGTTTAGCCATCAATTCATCTAACTCATAATCTGCGACAAGAATTTCCTCTTTGTCCCTTGAAGCAGCAGCAACCAATTCTCCGGTTTCATCCGTTAGGAAAGAAGAACCATAAAATTGTAATGCAGAACGCTGTCCCCCGTTTTCTTCACAGGGAGACACACTCTCTTTTCCAATTCTGTTCGCCGCAACCACCGGCATCAGATTGGTGGCTGCATGTCCCTGCATACAACGGCGCCAGTGAGGCATACTGTCGCAGTCTAAGATTGGCTCTGATCCTATAGCGGTAGGATAAAACAATAGCTCTGCTCCCTGCAATGCCATACACCTTGCTGACTCCGGGAACCACTGATCCCAGCAGATTCCGATACCAATCGTACCATATTTCGTGGAAAATGCCTTAAAGCCCGTATCTCCCGGTGTAAAATAAAATTTTTCCTGATAATAATGGTCATCCGGGATATGGGTCTTGCGGTAAACACCTAAGATACTGCCGTCCGCATCAATACAGGCAATGGAATTGTATAGATTATTGACTTCCCTCTCATAAAAACTGATGGGGAGCACCACACTTAACTCCTTTGCTAACCGCTTTCCTAACAACACCGCCTCGTTTTCCTCTGTCGTTTTTGCATAGGCATAGAAATCATATCTGCGCTGCTGACAAAAATATTCCCTTTCAAAGAGTTCCGGCAGTAAAATGATGTTTGCGCCCTGCTCTGCCGCCTTCCTTACCATCTCTTCCGCTTTTGCAAGGTTCTCTTCTAATACCGTACTGCACTGCATCTGAACAGCCGCCACTTTTACATTTCTCATTTTCTGCTGTTTCCTCCCTTTTTTGCAAAACTGCCTGCAGGTATCTGCTGTGTGATACAATGAATATTTCCGCCGCCGGTCAGGATGTCTCTTGCATAAACCGAAATCACCTTTCGTTCCGGACAGAGCCTTTCCATCACTTCTGCGGCACGCTTATCACTCGCTGTATTTATGCCGCCAAATGCAGGCATTATCACTGCTCCGTTAGAAAAATAAAAATTCACATAAGAAGCTGCTAACCGCTCTCCCTCTTCTCTGGTATCCTCCCCCTCTTCGAAGACATATCCCTCCAGTTCTTCTGCCGTAACACAAACCGGAGTATCGGGGATTGGCAGTTTATGAACCTTTATCTTCCGCCCCTTCGCATCCTGCTCTCCCTCTAAGTAGGCGAGTGCCGCCATAGAAAACTCATACTGCGGGTCATTCCTGTTATCCGTCCATGCCAACACTACTTCCCCCGGGCGAAGAAAGGCACAGACGTTATCCACATGCTCGTTGGTTTCATCCTGATAAATTCCACGGGGAAGCCACAAAACTTTTTCTGCCCCAAGATAGTTCTTCAGCTGCTCTTCAATTTCATCCTTTGTAAGCCCAGGATTCCGCCCCCTGCTTAGCAGACATGCCTCCGTCACCAGAAGGGTTCCCTCCCCGTCACTATGGATAGAACCACCCTCTAATACAAAAGGCGCCGCATCATAACAGCGGCAACCCAAATATCCTGCGGCTGTTTTTGCAAAGGCATTATCTTTTTCCCAGGAAGCGTAAAGTCCGTCCACACTGCCTCCCCAGGCGTTAAACTCCCAGTTCACCGCACGCACACTGCGGCTATTCTCATCATCATTTTCTTCTTTTACCACAAAAGTGGGGGCAACATCCCTTGCCCACGCATCGTCCGTTTCTGCCTCAAATAGTGTCACCGGACACAGGGAAGTATCTGCCTTAATTTCGGCTAACATCTCCCTTGCAGAGGGCATCCCTGTTTTTCCGACGGCAAGATATACCGGCTCGCTCTCCGCAATGGCGCGGATAACTTCACGAAATGCTCTCCTCGCTTCTTTTGCTTCGTTGCGCCAGGAACCGGGACGCTCCGGCCATATCAGAATACATCCTGCATGGGGTTCAAACTCCCCCGGCATAAAATATCCATCTTCCTTAGGCAACCTAGAAGAAGTACTTTTTACTTTTATTTCATCCTGATTTAACTTCATATTTATTCCTATTTTAGGAAGCGATTATCCATGCCCCTGCCCTTTAAGACAACCGCTCCTTAAAGTCCTCATAACCAAATTCTTTCACGATTTTTGCATCACCATTTTCCTCTAACAGAGCAATGGCTGG
Source organism: Clostridiales bacterium (assembly GCA_029006795.1). Lineage (GTDB taxonomy): Bacteria > Bacillota > Clostridia > Lachnospirales > Lachnospiraceae > Roseburia. Next base: position 16,838 of record JAQXGQ010000082.1, read on the forward strand.
CAACGGCATTCCATTAAAGGTATTGTTCTTCACCATAGAATATATCGCCATATCTTCAAATACCAGACGATTTCCCACATCAATCTTATGCTCAAAGCTGTAATCACCAATCACATCTCCCGCAAGACAGGTCATAGAAGACAACCGATAAGTATAAGGTTTTTCTCCTGCCTCATAACCATCTCTAAGGGGTGGTCGATAGGGCATCTCTAACACATCCGGCATATGGCAGGCTGCCGAGGCATCCAGTATCAGAATATCCATTCCATTGTGAACAATATCCATCACCTCAGTAAGTAGATATCCGGCATTTAAGGCAATGGCTTCCCCAGGCTCTAAATAGACTTCTATAGAATATTTATTTCTGATTTCACAAATCAGTTCTTTTAACACATCCAACTGATAGTCATCCCTTGTAATATGATGACCGCCACCCATATTCAGCCATTTAATCTGTTTTAAATAAATCCCGAACTTTTTCTCAAATGCCCGAAACGTAGTGACTAAATCGTCGGCATTCTGCTCGCAGAGCGTATGGAAATGCAATCCCTCTATGTCCTTCGGCAGTTCTTTGGGGAAATTTTCTACTGTTACACCTAATCTGGAACCCGGCGCACAGGGGTCATAAATCGCATGTCCCTCCTGCGTAGAATATTCCGGGTTGACACGGATGCCGATACTTACACCCTTCTTTGAAGCAGAATTTTCCTGTGTCACCTCTTTGTTATATGCTGCAATGATATGACGGTGCTTCTCATACTGTGCAAAAGAGTTAAAAATCACATGGTCACAGATTTTTACCAGTTCTCTCATGTCCGCTTCTTTATATGCCGGAGCAAAGACATGGTTTTCCTTCCCCATCTCTTCATACCCTAACCGTGCTTCAAAAAGACCACTGGCAGTAGTTCCGCTAATATAATCACCAATGAGCGGATACAAAGAAAACATGGAGAATGCCTTCTGGGCTAAAAGCACATGACAGCCCGTATCCTGCTCCAGCTGTTTTAATATTGTTAAATTTTGTTTTAATTTCTTTTTATCTACCACATAACAGGGGGTAGGAAGTTTCTCAAAGGTCATGTTTTCCTCTTACTCTACAATCTGTGGATTCTCGTCTACAATCCACGGCAATCCATACTGATTTAACATATCCATAAATGGATCCGGATCAAATTCTTCAATGTTGAATACACCGTCTTTATCCCATACTTTGTCTACGACCAGAGCAGCACCAATCATTGCCGGCACACCGGTGGTATAGGAAATTGCCTGAGAACCAACCTCTTTGTAGCATTCCTGATGATCACAGACATTATAAATATAAATCGTTTTCTCTTTGCCATCCTTCTTACCGGTAAAGATACATCCGATATTTGTCTTTCCAACTGTTCTTGGCCCTAAAGAAGCAGGATCCGGCAACAGTGCTTTTAAGAACTGGATTGGCACAATTTCTTTTCCCTCAAACTCAATCGGAGAGGTGGACAGCATACCTACATTTTCTAAACATTTCATATGCGTCAGGTAACTCTGTCCAAAAGTCATAAAGAAACGGATACGTTTTACTCCCGGCACATTCTTTGCCAGAGATTCGATTTCCTCATGGTGAAGCAGATACATATCCTTTTCCCCAACCTGTGGAAAATTATATTCTCTTTTAATTTCCATCGGTTTGGTTTCTACCCAGTGACCGTTCTCCCAGTAGGAACCGTTAGCAGATACCTCACGAAGGTTAATCTCCGGGTTAAAATTGGTAGCAAACGGATAACCGTGGTCACCACCGTTACAATCTAGGATATCAATATACTCGATTTCATCGAAATAATGTTTTAAGGCATAGGCGGTAAAGACACTAGTAACTCCCGGGTCAAATCCGCTTCCCAACAATGCAGTAATTCCGGCCTCCTTAAATCTCTCCTGATAAGCCCACTGCCAGGAATAGTCAAAGTATGCGGTGAAACCTGCTTCCTTACAGCGTTTCTCATAGATGGCACGCCACTCTTTATCGTCGGTATCTTCCGGCTCATAGTTGGCTGTATCAATGTAATCCACCTTGCAGGCAAGACAAGCATCCATAATTGTTAAATCCTGATATGGCAAAGCCACATTTAACACGGCATCCGGCTGATAGGATTTGATTAATGCAATCACTTCCTCCACCTTATCCGCATCCACCTGTGCTGTGGTAATCACCGTATCGGTGGTTTTCTCTAATTTTTCTTTTAATGCGTCACATTTTGACTTCGTTCTGCTGGCAATACAAATCTCCTGAAAAGTTTTGCTATTCTGACAACATTTGTGAATTGCTACTCCTGCGACACCTCCGCAGCCAATAATTAATAATCTTCCCATTTCTTATCCTCTCTTTCTTCCTTCTTCTTCCTCTAACATATCCTCCACATATTTTGGCAGCATAAATGCTCCCTTATGTAGATTTGTTGTATAATACCAGGTCTGTATTCCCCGTTCCTTCCACCGTTTTACATTCAAATCATCTAACGGATGATATTTCTTGGAAGCAAAACCAAAAAGCCAGTAACCGGAAGAACAGGTAGGGATATGTGCCTGATAAACCCTGCTGATTGGAAAGCTATTGCTTGCCTTCCGGTGCATACCCCGGCAGGATTCCTCATCTTCATCATAAAAAGGACTTCCGTGCTGATACACCATAATACCGTCATCCTTCAATGCCCGATAGCAGTTTCCATAAAATTCCTTTGTAAAAAGTCCCGCTGTATGACCTAACGGGTCGATAGCATCATTGATAATCAAATCATATTCATCATGCTTTAACCGCAGGAATTTTAACCCATCCTCATAATAAATGGTAACTCTCTCATCGGAAAGTCCACAGGCATTATCCGGGAAAAACTCTTTGCAGACCTCCACAAATACCCTGTCCGGCTCTACCACATCAATCTGTTCAATCTCCTTGTAATAGGAAAGCTCTCTTGCTACCCCGCCGTCGCCACCTCCAATGACAAGCACCTTTTTCACATGAGGGTGCACCGCCATAGGTACATGAACAATCATCTCATCATAGACAAACTCGTCTTTCTCCGAAAAAACAATGCTGCCGTCAGAACTTAAAAATCTGCCAAATTCATCAGAATCAAACACATCAATTCTCTGAAACTCTGTCTGCAGCCCAAATAACTGTTTTTGTACTTTGATAGAAACCTTTACCTTTTCTGTCTGATAATCCGAAAACCAAAGTTCCATTTTCTTCCTCCATTATGCTGTCTTTACAACTATTTCCATACCTGGCGCTCATCTGAGAGTATATTTAAGTTTTCCACAGTAGGGTCTTCCGTTCCCTGCATAGAACAGCCCTTTTCCTTTGCATAAATAATATACTCAATCAGTTCCTTTGTAATCATTTCTCCCGGTGCCAAAATCGGAATGCCCGGCGGATAACACATGACAAACTCACCGCAGATTTTTCCTGCTGTCTCCCTTAGCGGCAGAGATTTCTTTTCAGCATAAAAAGCTGCCTGCGGAGAAACTAACACAGTAGGATTAATATACTCAGTGTTTAACATCTTCGTAGGATCCTGGGAATAGAGACGCTTGATGTCTGCTAATGCCCCCACTAAACGCTCAATATCCTGGATTCTGTCACCAATCGAAATATATGCAAGAATATTGGCGATATCTCCAAGTTCAATCTGGATATCGTACTCATCCCGCAATAAATCGTAAACCTCGATTCCTGCCAAACCGATGTCTCTGGTGTAAACAGAAAGCTTTGTCACATCAAAATCATAGACACTTGTGCCGTTAATCAAATCCTTGCCGTAAGCATAAAAGCCTCCGATGGAATTAATCTCAGCTCTGGCATATTCTGCCATCTCACTCACTTTACGGAAAGACTCTTTTCCGCGGAGTGCTAAATTTCTCCTTGAAATATCAAGACTTGACATCAGAAGATAGGATGCGCTCGTCGTCTGGGTCAGATTAATAATCTGGCTGACATATTCCCAATTTACATTTTTCCCTGTCAAAAGCAGGGAGCTTTGAGTCAAGCTTCCCCCTGATTTGTGCATGGAAACCGACGCCATATCCGCTCCCGCATCCATAGCGCATACCGGCAGATTTTCTCCGAAATAAAGATGGGTTCCGTGTGCCTCATCCACTAACACTAACATATCATGCTCATGCGCTAACTTTACAATAGAGCGCAAATCGGAACAGATACCATAATAAGTCGGATTGTTGACAAGCACTGCCACAGCTCCCGGATTTTCCTTAATTGCCTTCTCTACTTCGGAAATCTGCATTCCAAGAGAAATTCCTAACTTTGCATCCACCTCAGGATTGACGTACACCGGAATTGCCCCGCAGAGCACTAATGCATTAATCACACTCTTATGTACATTTCTCGGCAGAATAATCTTATCTCCCGCCTTACAGCTGGCTAACACCATACTCTGTACCGATGAAGTGGTTCCTCCCACCATAAAAAAAGCATGGTCGGCACGAAACGCCTCTGCAGCCAGTTCCTCCGCCTCTTTGATAACGGAAACCGGATGACAGAGATTATCTAACGGTTTCATGGAATTGACATCCAAACTGACACACTTCTCGCCTAGCAACTCCACCAGTTCCGGGTTTCCCCGTCCCCTTTTATGTCCCGGCACATCAAATGGCACCACTCTTCTCTTTTTTAACTGTTCCAGTGCTTCATACACCGGTGCTCGCATCTGCGAATTTTTTTCCATGATATTCACACTTCCTATCATTCCAATCGGGCATAGTCTCTGTTTCAAAGTTCTTTCCTAACGAAACAAAAAAGAACGAGTGAAATTACTCACTCGTCCATATATCGTCATAATATCATAGCCATACCTGATGTATCTATCTTCATATCTACATTCTGCAAAAACTATTTCCAGAGTCCGTGTTGGCATCTTCGCCAGCAAATATTTGCTATTACTACTCTTTATTGACCGTTTCACAAGTGATATCTCTATTGAGAACTTATAAAATTTGAGCTTCTAACTCAATCAATAACGTGGCTTCTCACCACAATCGGCAGCTGCCCCGCCTGTCCGTATGGGCTTAACCAAATAAATTGGTGGGCAAATATTTGCATGAAAACAATTTTCGCATTCATGTGATTTGAAGTATAGCACAGAGTACATGGAAATGCAATATAATTTTCTACCCATCTCCCCTGCTTATTCTCCCTGCTTTTTTCCCGTCAGATAATATACTGCCAATGCAGTCCTATGGGATAAATTTTCTTTCGCCAGAATAGATGTAATATAATTTTTCACCGTTCCTTCACTGATAAAAAGTTTCTCTGCAATTTCTTTATTTGAAAGCCCCTCTGCCACAGCCTTTACCACGTCTAGCTCTCTTGCCGTGTAACCCTCACTGCAAAAACTGCCGGAAGACAGCTCCGTATTTTTTGCCAGATTTTCCAGAATGTTTTCTTCCATTACACCGGTTCCCTGATAAACCGACCGTATCATCTGTTTTAAATGCTCCGGTGTATGATTTTTGATTAAATAACCCTTTGCACCGTTTTTTAATGCCCGCTGCACCAGCTCGTCATCATCAAAGGTAGTTAAAATCAGCACTTTTCCTAACTGTTTCTCCACAATGTACTTCGTTGCTTCAATCCCGTCCATTTCCGGCATCTGAATGTCCATCAAAAACACATCCGGCGGCGTTTTCTCTCCAATGGCAATGGCTTCCCTGCCATTTGCCGCACATCCCAACACCTCAAAACCTTCGTCCGCCTCTAAAATAAATCGCATTCCATCCCGCACAAAATCACTGTCATCTGCAATAATCACCTTTATCTTTTCCATACTTCCCATCCTTTTCCCTTTCCGCACTCTGCGTCCCGGTGTTCATCCACAGCATAAATATCTGTTTTTTATGTTTTCGTCTTTATCTCGGCAGCAGCATATTGATTGTAAAACCAAGTTCTGTATCAAAATCCAGTATTCCTTTTACCTCCCGAACCCTTCGTCTCATTCCTGCAATGCCCATGCCATCCACAATCTCTTTGCAGCCCACCCCATTATCGGAAATACTGCAACGAATCACCTGATTCATAACATGAATTTTTATTTCTATTTTTGTGCATCCTGCATATTTGAGGGAATTTGATACTGCCTCACAGGCATTGTCCAATATGATTTCCAGATATTTTTCCGGAACCTCTGCCATTTTTCCCTCTGTCAGCAATACTGCCTCAATCCCTTTTTCGTTACACGCATCACAAAGTTCCGTAAGCTGCAGCAGTGCCAGCTTATATTTTTCGGGGCGCTCTTTTCTTAAAATCATGCGGATTTCATCCATTCCCGTTCGCAATTGGTCAATTACCGCCTGCAGCATTTTTCTAGACTTCTCCGGTTCTTTTTCCATTAACAGCTTCACAGCCTCTAACTGATATACAGAACCGTTAATACTATGCCCTAATTTATCGTGCAATGTCTGGGACAATCTCGCCCGTTCCTCTAAAAGCTGGTTCTCTGCCTTTAAAAGTCCCCGGTTCATCTCCTCACGATACTCATGCTCCTTCTCATACAAATCCCGTTTTAAACGTTGTTCTGACATGATGTCCTCCTTCGTCTGCTCTCTGTAGGAAGAAACCACAAAGTCATTCTGGATATAAAGAAGTCCCAAAAACAGAGTAAACATCATCTGTACAGCCACCCCAATCCCACTCGGAACACAAGCCATGACCAGAGGAATACCATACCAGGTAATTTTCGGTCTTAAAAGAGTGATTATTTCATAATAAAGAAGTATCCCCAGGATGAGAAACTCCCTGCCAAGTGTCTGTATCATCAAAAGCCACACAAAAAGCGCCGCCCCGATAAAAATCCACCGTAGTCTTTTCTCTGTCAGTTCCTTTCCTGACATAGTTCCCACAAACAACGCCAAAAGCAGGAGCACCCGATACGATGCCCCTGTCAATATGGACTGGGAGAATACAATATAAATTTCCAATACAAGCAGCAGCAAAATCCTAGTCACCAGAAAAAAACTGCCCCGAAGCCTCTCCGTCATGGTTTGCTCCTCTCTTCCTTTGTTCCATGCGTTTTAGGAATCTGAACGTTTTATTTTCAATCCAACACCGCCGATACTCATTATCACAATTAAATAAGCCCCTGTGATACATAATATCATAGAATACACATTTTTGTCTCCTGAAAGAAGCATTTCCGCCGCACGCATAAACCATTTCTGCGGCATCAGATAGGATATGGTTTTTAAAAGCTCCGAACTGCCATCTAATGGGAAATACAGTCCGGCAAGCAGTGCGGAAATGCTCCACACTCCAAAAACCGCATAATTAGATGCCATTACATTTCCCGATAAAACACCTGTACAAAAACTGATACTGCTAAAAATCAATCCCAAAAGAAAGATGATGAGAAGGAAACTCATTTTATCAATACCAACTTCTATATTTCCCGTGACAAACAAGCATATACCTACTATCGCCGTCTGTAAAACAGAGATGAAAACTGCTATGACAAGTTTCACACCTATGTATTCCTTCTGTCCAATCCCCGAGAGCATCATTCTGGTATACACCTTATTTTCCTGTTCTTCAATCACTGTATGCGCCACACAGACACCACAGAACAAAAATCCCAATGTAAGAATTGCAAAGGCATACCCAATCACATCCCTAGACGCAGACTGCTCTGCCGTCAACGCAATATCTTTCTTTCCGCTGAGACTGACAACCTCTTTTTGCGGCAGATTTCCCTCTATCTCGTCTAGCAGTTCAAGAACTGCTGTTTCATCTGCCCCGGTTTTCTCTGCCAGCTGATGCACTTGTTTCAAAATAAACATGCACTCTTTCTCAAATATATCCCATCTTTCATCCTCGGATACCGCAAAGGCAAGCAGCGCCTGCTCATAATTTCCACTCAGTACCTCTCTGTCAAAATCTTTTTTCAAATAAAGAAGTGTCCCTGCCCGGTCATCAAAAGCGTCCTTTTTTGCCTGCTTAAAAACTTCCTCTTCCGTCATATCGGTTACGTCCGCACGACATACGGAAAACATACCTGTCTCTGCCAGTTGCTCTAACATATATTCAGAAAGTTCTGTTTTTGAGGCATCATACACTTTTACAATAAACGCTGTGGTATCTCCATCATATACCGCCCTCTTTGTGCTATTTTCCAACTCGATAATATGACTTCTTGCATCTTCCTCTTCAAAAAGTGCAGGTTCTGTTTTCAGTCCCAGAATTATGGTTGATACAATCGGTGTAATCATAAGGAAAAATAAGAAACCCTTATTCCTTAAAATCAGCTTGATATTTATCTTTAATAACGTTAAAAATCTGCTCATGCCCTTCCTCTCTTTCTCACTCCGTCAACTAAAATCGCAATACAGGAACAAATGAGAATCATAGCCAGCATATAGAAAATACAGCTGTTTGTATATCCACTGTGTCCCATACAGGAGTATTCTACCAATGTGCGGTTCACATGATAAATAGGTGAACTGTTTTTCAGTACATCCGGCGTACTTGAAAACATATATGTCTCAAAACTGCCTCCGAAAAATCCCATAAACCAAACTGCCGTAAACAACACAATTACCGTAACAGCCAGATTTTTAAACAGATAATAAAGCATTAAACCGAATGCTGCACTAGCCATAATCAAAAGCAGTAATATTCCCGCTGACGGCAGCAGATTTCCCCAGTGAATATCAAACAGAACAATTGTCACTGTAACAGATACTGCCATTTCTGCTGTCGTGGCAATCACGATGGGAAGCCATTTGCTAAAGTACAATTTGATACCCGATAAATTTGTAACCTGATATTTGCGCTCAATCCCGTTCTTCTTTTCACCGGTAAGCACATTTGACAGGCAGACCACACACATCCAGCAAAAATAGACAATTTCAATGATGCCATAATAATCCTTTGCCTCTACAGCGGGCAGATAATCAATTTTTTGAACCGGCAGCGCAGTATTCTCCTCCTCTAAAGACGGTATCGTCTCTTTCAACGCCTGCCATGTTCCTTCCTTCATGCAGCGGTTTAGGAAATATTCCAACGTAATTCCTTCCGTTACATAATCCGCACTCTCATACACCGTATAGTTTTCCCTACCGATTTCCACAAATCCGGCAAGATCATTGTGTTCCATCAATTCCTTTATTTTCCCTCCCGGATATTCCACAAAGGAAATGCCAGATTCTTTTCCTGCTTCCTTTATCACCTCGATGCTGTCTTTCAAATTGCTTTCCTCTTCCATCCGGTAACCTACCTGAAATTCTTCTGTCGCCTCATAAGACGCCATCAAATCTTCAAAAGCGCTCGAAAGAAGCGCTGTAACAAATACCGGTCCTAAAATCATCACTGCAATCGTCCATTTATTTCGCAGCATTAACTTCAAATTATTTTTTATCAAATACCGTATCATACAATCCTCCTATTTTTATGCTGCCATGCCTAATTGCTGAAATCTCTTAGACTTTTTCCGGTTAAGGTTAAAAATACCTCTTCTAATGAAATGTCATCACTGCCGTTTGTTACCATTTTTTTCAATTCCTCACTGGTACCGCAGGCAATCACTTTCCCGTTATCCATAATGGCAATTCTGCTGCAGATTGCCTCTACCTCCTCCATATAATGGCTGGTATAAATGACGGTTGCACCTTTCTGATTTGATTCTTTAATCTTTTCTAAGATAAAATTTCTCGATTGCGGATCAATTCCCACAGTGGGTTCATCAAAAATGAGCAAATCCGGATTATGCCCGATAGCACAGGCAATATTTAATCTTCGTTTCATACCACCGGAAAAATTTTTTGCAAATTCATTTCTCTTTTCTAACAGTCCCACATATGCTAACGATTCTTCCACAGTCTTTTTTAAGGTCTCCCCCTTAATTCCGTAAAGGGAAGTAAACAGCTCTACATTTTCCCACGCCTTTAAGTTTCCGTGAATGGCAAGTTCCTGAGGAATGTAGCCGATTTTATGTATTACATCCTTTTTTTGTTTCCACGGATTTTTTCCTAACAGTTCCACTGTTCCGGCAGTCGGTCTTACAATGGAGCATACCATATTCATCGTGGTACTTTTTCCGGCTCCGTTTGGCCCTAACAGTCCGAAAATTTCACCTTTTCTAATTTCTAAATTCAGTCCGTCCACAACAACTTTGTTCTGGTATTTTTTCGTCAAGTCTTTTGTCTTTAAAATAATATCTGACATAGGTTTCCCCTTTCATTTTTTCATATGCTTTTATTTTTTACACGATTATCATAACAAAGTCCTCCTACTGCCGACAGTGAAAAAAGAAAGATTTTCGGGGTGACAAAAGTCATGGTTTCTTTTTTCAGATAATAAAATACCCTCAAAATAAGAGAATTTCTTTTTCCCTTATTTTGAGGGTATTTATACGTTCATCAGCCCCAGCTTCGCACTAACGCAATCTCCCTTTTATACCCTTCATCATCATTCGGTGTCTCTAAAATAAAGGGCTTTCCCGCAAGGAGTGGATGGGTTGCCACACGCCGCATCGC
>JAQXGQ010000083.1 GCA_029006795.1 Clostridiales bacterium
AAACAGTAAAAGAGTTTTTGGATAAGTCCTATGAACTGGTGCTATCGGGTTTTAGCAAAAAGAAGCAACAGGAAATCCTGAATAGGTGAAAAAAGATAAAGCCGAAAGAGATATTACAAAGCTTGCTGACTTTTTTAAAAAAGCAAAAATCGGGGCTGGCTTGACGGCAAAAAACTTGGAGGGACTAATAATATGGATTATATTCAAATAACAAATGAAAATATCGAAAAAGAGCACATTTGCTGTGCTATTTCAAACAATAAGGATTGTCAGGTCATGGCGAAAAAAGCATGGATGATGGAACGTTTTTCGGATGGACTGACGTTCAAAAAATGCGATGTCAGAGGAAAGTGTTTTATCGAATACATTCCTGCAGAAAAGGCATGGATTCCCATAGAGGCAGAGGGATATATGTATATTGACTGTCTGTGGGTTTCGGGAAAATTTAAGGGACAGGGATATTCTAATCTGTTGTTAGAGGAATGTATTAAGGACAGCAAAGAGAGAGGAAAAAAGGGTCTGGTGGTTTTATCTTCTGCAAAGAAAAAAGCATTCCTTTCTGATAAAAAATATCTGAGCTATAAAGGATTTGAAGTATGTGATAAAGCCAAACCGGATTATGAACTTATGTATTTGCCCTTTGAAACTTCTGCTGAAAAACCGACTTTTAAAGACTGGGTAAGAGAACCGCATATTGAAGAAGATGGATTTGTTTTGTATTATGCCAGTCAATGTCCTTTCACAGCAAAATATGTTCCCCTGTTAGAGCAGGTTGCAAAGAACAGGGAAATACCGTTTCGCACCATTCATTTTGAAACGACAGAGCAGGCACAGAAATCACCGGCACCATTTACAACGTTTAGTTTATTCTATAATGGTGATTTTATTACCAACGAGATATTGTCGGAAAAGAAGTTTGAAACTTTGATTTTGGAACTTGTAAAGGAATCTTAGGGGGAAAAGGGATGCATTTTGTAGATGCAAAAGGGATTCTTTCTGCCCATAACGGCATGAATATTTACAGAGGATGCACGCATGGCTGCATTTATTGTGACAGCAGGAGTAAATGTTACGGATTTACCCATGAGTTTGAAGATATTGAAGTAAAACAGAATGCCCCGGAGTTGTTAGAAAAAGCATTGCGCTCGAAACGGAAGCGGTGCATGATAGGGACAGGAGCCATGTGTGACCCCTATATGCACTGTGAAGAGCAGTTAGAGCTGACTAGAAAATGCTTAGAGATCATTGACAGGTACGGGTTTGGTGTTGCTATCCAGACAAAATCAGACCGTATTCTGCGGGACTTGGATTTATTAAAAAGCATCCATAAGAAGGCTAAGTGTGTGGTACAGATGACACTGACTACTTATGATGAGAAGCTGTGCAAAATTCTTGAGCCAAATGTCTGTACCACAAAACGGCGTGTGGAAACTCTAGAGATTTTCCGCGAAAATGGCATACCGACGGTGGTATGGCTGTCCCCTATTCTGCCTTTTATCAATGATACAAAAGAAAATTTAGAAGGGCTGTTAGACTACTGCATGAAAGCAAAGGTCTATGGCATTATCAATTTTGGAATGGGCGTTACTTTAAGAGAGGGAGACAGGGAATATTTTTATGCGGCATTAGATAAGCACTTTCCGGGAATGAAGGGGAGATATCACCGGAAATATGGGTATGCTTATGATTTGCCAAGCGATAATCAGGAAATGCTTATGGAGATTTTTCATAAAACCTGCAGAGAGCATGGGATTGAATGTGATCCACATAAGGTGTTTTCCTATCTTCATCGGTTTGAGGATGGGGGAGAATATGAACAGATGAGTTTGTTTTAAAAAGTGCTTCTAAATTACCGGAGCACTTTTTTTGTTGTATTAAAATAAAAATGATTAGATAAATATCAAAATAAATATTGACACAAATCTGTTATGATGGTAAAGTGTGATTATCTAATTAGATGTTTATCAAATTAAAATAACGGAGGAAATGTCATGGAAAATTTTTTAGAATACATCGACCAGTCGGTACTCTCCTTGCAGCAGGAGGAAAAGGAACTGATTGCCGGTGACAGAAAAGACGAAGCAAATTTTGTGAGGATTAGAAGTAACGTATATGGTATTGCAAAAGCCTATTATGGAGCGGTACAGAAAGCGGCACCGGAGGAGTTTAAGGATGAGTATACGAGGCGCATTACAAAGCTCTTAGGGACATGGCAGGATGCCTACGATAAGGCAAAGGCACATGAGGATGTGGAAAAAACAGTGGTTGAAGAAGTGAAGTTACAGACGTTAAAGGAAATCCTAAAACAGTTTGCGGAGGTAGTGTGAAAGAACCATATATGAAATTTTTTTCATAGACGGACAAAGTCCGTTTTACAAATATTGTGCCTGCTGCCCAAAGATTGCAGGTGATGAGAAAGGAAAGTTGAATTTATGATCGAAGCAGAAGCAATAAAATTATTTAAGTGTTTAGCGGATAAGTCACGGTTACAGATACTAAAGTCGCTGATGCAGGAAGATATGTACGTGGAACGCCTTGCAGAGCGTCTGGATCTTACACCCGCAACCATCTCCTTTCATCTGAAAAAACTAGAGGATGCAAAGGCGGTTACGTCTTATAAAGAACAGTATTACACGATGTACTCCATTCGTCAGGAGATATTCATGACAAAAATCATTGATATCATAAGAGAAGAGTCTGACGAGGCAGATGAACAGAAGGCGAGGGAGGAAGCATACAGAAAGAAGGTACTGTCGGCATTTTTTGAATACGGAAGGCTAAAGGCAATTCCGGCTCAGCGGAAAAAGGAGCTTATCTGCTTAGAAGAGATTTCGAAATCTTTTGAGATTGGAAAAGAGTATGATGAGAAGGAAGTCAATGAGAAGATAGAGAACTTTTTTGACGACTATTGTACGATACGAAGAGATATGATTTCTGAGGGAATTATGAAGCGTGAAGATACAAAATATATGAGAAAGAGATAGGAAGATTATGGAAAAAGAATTAATAAAAAAATTAGTACAGGCAATGGAAATAGAAAAAGGAGAAGTGGTACTTTTAAATTTCTGGGGAGAGGAAAAAGACTTAGATGATTTATATGAAATTGCGGGAGAAATAGCAGCAATAGGAGCTATGCCCATGCCGCTTGTTCACTCTGGAAGATACTATGCAGCTATTTTTAATCAACTTTCAAGTGATATACCGGAGAAATGGACAAAACAGTTTGATGTAGTTGACGCTGTGATTGATATCATTAATCAGGAACCTGGAATGCCACCAAAAGAATTATCAAAGGAAAAATATCCGGTATATGGCGCTTATCTGCAAAAATTGTTTGGAGCATTTTCTACAAAGAAAAAAATGATACAGCTTACGATGCCTACAGAGGAAAACGCGAAGTACGCAGGAATAGAATTTGAGCAATACAAAGAGCGAATGATAAAAGCATTAGATATTGATTATCCAGCCCTAAAAGAGGAATGTCAAAACAAAATTGAGGCGTTTTCAGAAAATATCAGAACAGTAAAATCAGGAGAAAATTGTATACTCACCATAGATACAGAAGGAAGAAACTGGATTGCTGATGCAGGAGATGGAGCACTGCCTTGTGGAGAGATTTATATTGCACCGGTGGAAGAAAATACAAACGGAAAAATCTTCTTTGAAATCCTTTCATTAGAAGATGGAAGAATATTTAACAATGTAACAGTAGTTATCGAAAATGGTCATATTGTATCATCGGATTGTGAGGAATTTGATGCGTTTATCAAAGAATTACCAGAGGGAGGCGATATTGTTGCAGAACTTGGTATCGGAATGAATCCAAATGTAGACCAGGTATTAGGGGATTCTAGACTTGATGAAAATGCAGTGGGTACCTTTCATATTGGCATTGGTATGAATCATTTATTTGGCGGAAAAAATAACTGTCCGGTGCATATGGATTTTGTGGCAAGAGGAACTGTGGAGTAGAATTAGAAAACGTAGAACAGAGATTTGTGATGGTATCTTTTACATGAAGTTTACGAAGATTTCACATTGGATTGCTAGATAGAGAAGTAGAAAAGTACTAGCATGAAAAGAGATGAAAGAAAAAGGGAAGGTAATGTATGAAGAAAACTTATGTAATTGATACCAATGTATTGATTCAGGCACCCTATGCGATTCATTGTTTTGAGGA
>JAQXGQ010000084.1 GCA_029006795.1 Clostridiales bacterium
ATTACCATGACAAAACTTGGTTACATTAAGCGTATGAGTCTTGATAATTTCCGGGCACAGAATCGTGGAGGAAAAGGAATCAAGGGAATGGAAACCATCGAGGACGATTATATCGAAGAACTTTTGATGACAACTTCCCATCATTATATGATGTTCTTTACTAATACCGGACGTGTTTACAGAATTAAAGCCTATGAAATACCGGAAGCGAGCAGGACAGCGAGAGGTACAGCTATTGTAAATCTGTTGCAGCTGCAGCCCGGAGAAAAAATTACTGCGGTGATTCCAATCAAGGAATACACGGAGGGACATTTCCTTTTCATGGCAACGAAGAAAGGAATTGTAAAGAAAACACCAATTACCGATTATGCAAATGTTCGTAAAACCGGACTCGCAGCCATTAACTTAAGAGAAGATGATGAATTAATCGAGGTTAAGAAAACCGATGATAAACAGGATATTTTCTTAGTTACCAAATATGGTCAGTGTATTCGCTTTAAAGAAACTGACGTCAGAAAGACCGGAAGAACTTCTATGGGTGTTATTGGTATGAACTTAACCGATGGAGATGAGGTCATCGGTATGCAGATGGAATCCCAGGGTGAATCCTTAATGATTGTTTCTGAAAAAGGTCTTGGAAAATGTACGTTGATTTCTGAATTTACAACGCAAAACCGTGGTGGTAAAGGTGTAAAATGTTACAAGATTACCGAGAAAACAGGAAATATTGTCGGTGTAAAAGCTGTCAATAAGGATAACGAGCTGATGTTAATTACCACAGAGGGTATTATTATCCGTATTAAGGTAAATGATACAGCGCTTCTCGGACGAATTACCTCAGGCGTGAAGTTAATCAACTTAGATGAAAATGTGACAGTGGCAAGCATTGCGAAAGTTCGTGAGGATAAGAGTCTTATGGATAATGCAGATACTTCCGAACTTTTAAGCGAAGAAGAGGAGGCAGAGAGCGCGGCTCTTGCGGCAGAAAATGCAAAAAAAGCAGCCGGACAGGAGTCAGAAACAGATGATGAGCTGATGAAAGAACTGTTAGAGAGAGCAGAAAAGGACAGCTCAGAAGAAAACGAATAATTTTATATAGGACTTTATATAGTCGAACACAAAAGTAGAGTATGCATAGGTACTCTGCTTTTGTTGCCAGTTGTGAGAAATTGTTATGGAACAACGAACGATGGAAATTGTCTTAAAGTATTTTCGAAAAAAATATAATTTAAGTCAGGAAGAAATCTGTGAGGGTATTTGTTCTGTTACAACATTATCTCGGTTAGAGCAGGGAAATAGAGAAATTGATTCTCTTTTAGGGCAAACATTGTTGGGACGGATTGGAAAAGAAGTAACTCTGTTTGAGACGATGTTGAATGAAGCAGATTTCGAATTGTGGAAAATCCGTACGGAAATTGAAGATTATGTGGAAAAAAATCAATTTAAATCTGCAAAACAAAAAATAAGAAAATATAGAGAAGTAATGCCGCAGGAGGAACGGATACATGAGCAATTCTGTTTGTATCAGGAAGCACTTTTGATAATTGCAGAAAAGAAACCGCTTGAACAGCTTTGCAAAACATTAGAAAAAGGAATCAAAATTACAATCAGTGACTTCGGGGAAGAAATCGATAAAAAGCGTTTATACAGTCCAATAGAAATCGAAATGATATTTTTACTGATTCATTATGATGATTCTAAAGAGAATATTGCAGAACAAGAATTGTTAAAAATTTTAGATTATGTGGAAAAATATTATTCGGACAGAAAAAAGGAAAAGGTGGGAACAAAAATCTTTTTAGAATTGATACGTCATCAAAAACAAAGAAATGACTATGAAAAGATTCTTGTTTATACAGAAGAAGCCATCAACTTTATCAGCCGGGGAACAGGATTTCATCATCTTGCCGATATATATTTTTTAAGGGCAAAGACCAGAGAAAAAATGTTTTGCGAAGAAAAAGAGAACCAGGAGTGGATAAGGCTCTCAATAGAAGAATGTGAATTAGCATATCATTTGTATGAGATAGAAGACAATGAAAAACAGGCAGAGGAAGCAGCAAAATTTTATGAGAAATTAGTGCAGGAGAACGGAGGATAAAATGTCAAATTACAGGACTGGAGATGTCATTCGCATGACAAGAGAATATTTAGGAATATCCCGGGAAGAACTAAGCGACGGCATCTGCTCTCCCCAGACCTTATACCGTTTAGAGTATGGGAAAACCCGTGTCAAAAAAGAATTATATGCGGAGTTAATGGCAAAAATGGAACGGGTGCCGGAAAAGAATTATGCAGTCTGTGTGGGAAAGAACATGGAGCTTCTAGAGGAGCGGGAACTTTTAGAAAAAGCCATGCAGGATTATGATTATGAAAAAGCGGATCAATATCTGAAAAAACTAAAAGAAAAAGCAGACGGCAATATGATTACAGAGCAGTATGTATTAAAGGCAGAAGCATTATTAGATTACTATTGTAAAAGGTCTGATGGAGAGACTACAGTTAAAAGATTAGAGGAGGCGATTCG
>JAQXGQ010000085.1 GCA_029006795.1 Clostridiales bacterium
CTCCGGCGGACAGAAACAGCGCCTTTCCATCGCAAGAGTATTTTTAAAAAATCCGCCCATACTTATTTTTGATGAGGCAACTTCAGCACTGGATAATGAGAGTGAGAAAGTTGTTCAGGATTCTTTAGAAAAACTGGCAAAGAATCGTACCACATTCGTGATAGCCCATCGTCTGTCTACCATCAAGAATGCAGAAAAAATTCTGGTATTGACGGAGGAAGGAATCGAGGAAGAAGGAACCCACGAAGAACTGTTGGCAAAACAGGGAATTTATGAAAAACTTTACAATATGCAGTTTCAGAAGGTATAAATATAAAAGTTTTATGAAATCTGTGGTAAAATTTGCAAAACGGGGTAAAGTGGAGTAAAATAACAGTGTTTGTTTGAAAGAAGTGCCTGCGAAGTGTAAGAACAAAAAGCTGCAGGCGATAGAAAGGATTGGTAATAACGATGACAAAGATTGATATTATATCCGGTTTTCTTGGAGCCGGAAAGACTACATTTATTAAGAAAATGTTAGACGAGGTATTTAAGGGAGAAAAAATTGTTCTGATTGAAAATGAATTTGGTGAGGTTGGCATTGACGGCGGCTTTCTTAAGGATTCCGGCATTGAAATCAGCGAGTTGAACTCCGGCTGTATCTGCTGCTCTTTAGTGGGAGATTTCGGAAAGAATCTTCACGAGGTAATCGAAAAATTCCATCCTGACCGCATTTTAATTGAACCATCCGGTGTCGGTAAATTATCCGATGTTATGAAATCTGTGATTGATGTGGAAAAAGAGGAAGATGTAAAGTTAAATGGTTTGATCACGGTAGTAAATGCATTAAAGGCGAGCAAACAGATGAAAGCCTTCGGTGAATTTTTTAATAATCAGATTGAATATGCAACCACAGTTGTCTTAAGCCGTACCCAGAATGCAACACTAGAGCAGTTAGAGCTTTGTGTAAAGCAGATACAGTCCTTAAATAATAAGGCGGCAATCATTACAACTCCGTGGGACGCTATCAAGGGCGAACAGATTTTAAAAGTGGTAGAGGGGCAGGATTCCTTAGAGATGAAGCTGTTAGCAGAGCAGCAGGCACATGAGGATGAGCATGAGCATCATCACGACCACGAACATGAACATGAACATCATCACGACCATGACGGGCATGAGCATCATCACGACCATGACGGGCATGAGCATCATCACGATCATGATGAGCACGAGCATCATCACGACCACGAACATGGTGAGAATTGTACCTGTGGCTGCCATGACCATGAGCATCATCATCACCATCATGCGGACGAGGTATTCACCAGCTGGGGTAAGGAAACTCCTCATAAGTTTACGAAAGCTAAGATTGAGGAAGTGTTAAAGACCTTATGTGAGACGGATGATTACGGTGTCATCCTTCGTGCAAAAGGAATGGTAGAGGATGAGAACGGTTCCTGGATTTACTTTGACATGGTGCCGGGTGAATATGAACTTCGTGAGGGTGAGCCGGATTATACTGGAAGACTTTGTGTCATCGGAACTAATATCGAAGAACATAGATTAGAAGAATTGTTTGGTATTGCATAAAACTGTCATAAAATAGATAGGCAGTCAGAAACAGTCGGATAGAGAGAGGAAAGTAACAATGCAGGAAATACCAGTATATTTATTTACGGGTTTCATGGATAGCGGAAAAACTACGTTGGTGAAGGAAACACTTTCCGATGAGAGCTTCACAGAGGGAGATAAATGTCTTTTAATCTGCTGTGAAGATGGGGAAGTGGAGTATGAAGAAGCGGAACTGAAAAAAGCAAATACCACGTTGGTTATGGTGGAAAAAGAGGAGGACTTTACCGGGGATTTCCTTAAGGAATTGCAGGCAAAGTATCTGCCGGAAAAGGTATTCATTGAATACAACGGAACATGGGAGATGTCTACCCTGTTAGAAACAGAACTGCCAAAATACTGGGTGTTGGTGCAGTCACTTGCTACCGTAGACGCCACCACTTTTGATATGTTTCTTGCTAATATGCGTACCATGATTATGGAGCAGCTGTTTCAGTCAGATGTGGTCATTTTTAACCGTTGTGATGACAGCACAGACAAGGGAAAATACCGTCGTAATGTAAAGGCATTGAATCGTAAGGCACAGCTTGTCTATGAGCGAGCAGACGGTACCTTAGATGAGCGCCCGGAGGAACTGCCCTTTGACATTTCCGGGGATGAAATTGAGATTACAGATGCAGATTACGCCATCTGGTATATGGATTGTATGGAAAATCCGAAGAAATATGAAGGAAAGAAAATCTCCTTCTTAGGCCTTGTCTATAATCCGGACAAACTAAAAAAAGGCATCTTTGTGCCGGGACGATTTGCTATGACCTGTTGTGTGGAGGATGTGACCTTTATCGGGTTTAAATGCAAGTATGCAGACGAGGATACGATTCCTCATAAATCATGGATTCATATCACCGCGGAGGTGCATGTGGAATTTGCCAGAGAGTATAAAGGAAAAGGCCCAGTGCTTTATCCGGTATCCATCACTCCGGCAGAAAAACCGGAGGACGAGCTGGTCTATTTTTCATAATGGAAAAGTGCAAAAAAAATAGCTTCGGTCAAAGAAATGACCGGAAGCTATTTTTTATGTGCGCCATGCGGCGCACGTTTTCAAAGGAAGAACCTTGTCCTGATAGTTATTTTTCAGAAGCGGATAAAGAACGCGCATATTCTCCAATCAGCTTGTCGGATTTTAAAATGTGGTTGATTAGCCAGTTCTGAAGGAAAGACAACAGCTCCATCAGATAATCCTGCTGGTGCTCATCCATATCGTCAAGTTCTGTAAGGTTGATACCTACAAGACGTTCTACAAAAGCACTGTGGGCACGGCGCTGGATATCAAGGCTAGGATATTTGATTTGTTCCATATAGGCTTCTTCATCTTCAAAATGAAATTCTGTATAATCTTTTAATTCACTAAGAAGCCGCATAATCTCGTCATACTTATCGAAAAGCAGTTCTTCGTGAATCAGCGTATTTACCTCGTCAATGATTTCGAAGAGTCGGCGGTGTTCGTTGTCAATCAGCTCAATACCGGTTTTGTAATTGTCGGTAAAGGCAAATGTAGGCGTTTCTTTGGCAGAAATTTTTCCAATCATAATATCGCTTCCTAAAATATGACCATAGAGCCAACGAACCAGAAAGGTTAAGATTTCTTCTGCGGCAGAAAAAGCGTTTTCTTCCGAGAGTGTGTCAAAGTTGTAGGAGTTTACCTTTTCTGTAAATTGGGCGTGCTCCTTTTCCTGTCTCGGAAGTTCCGGGTCATTTATTTTCTTCATATAGGCTTCCTCATGGGCAAAATGAGTGGCAGCATAGTCTTTTAGATTCGGCAAAAGATTTTTCAATACCATCTGGGCATTCGAGCGGTCAGACAGCAAATCGAATGCCTCATTTATCATCTGAAATAAGGTGCGGTGCTCTTCGTCGATTTCATTTATTCCAATCAGACAATCTTCTGTGAATTGATACATTTAAAATTCCCCCTTAAAGATGTATTTTGTTCTGTTCGTTCATAATCTTTATTATAATACAAAACATGCCAAAGGGGGAGAGGAAAAATAGTAAAAACCGTTGACAAAATGACTTTATAATATTAAAGTATGAAAGTATTAGGAACAATAAAAAAAGAAATGTTCCACAGGGTGTAAAAGAGGAGGAATTATGATGAAGAGAAAAATGATAGCGGCAGTTTTGATGCTGAGTTTGACAGCAGGTCTTACAACAGGCTGTGGAGAAAATGAGACACCGGATTCACAGGTAGAAACTAATGCACAGGAGAAACAGAGTGAGGGTACTGACACAGAGGCAGCATCTAATGATGAGAATGCACAGACAACGGATGCCTCAGACGGAGCAGAGTATAAAGTAGGGATTGTACAGTATGTGGATGACGCTTCGTTAAATCAGATTGAGAAAGCCATTGAAGAGGAACTGGATGCGAAAGCAGCAGAGCTTGGCGTTACTTTTAATTATGCAGATTATACCTATAACGGACAGGCAGATTCTTCTACTTTGAATCAGATTGCAACCGATTTGGTTGCAGAGCAGGTAGATGTGATTATTCCGATTGCCACACCGGCAGCAATGATTATGCAGAATGCTACGGAGGACAATCAGATTCCGGTCGTATTTTCAGCAGTTTCCGACCCGGTGGGAGCCGGACTTGTAGCAGACTTAGAAGCTCCGGGAGCAAATATCACCGGAACCTCGGACGCATTAGATACGGCAGCTGTTATGAAACTGATTGTGACAGCAAATTCGGACACAAAGAAATTAGGATTGCTGTATGATAAGAGTCAGGATGCTTCTAAACAGCCGATTGAGGATGCCATTGCTTTCTGTGAGGAAAACGGCATTGAGTATGTGGAAAAAACAGGAACCACAAACGCAGAGATTTCGGCAGCAGCAGATGCTTTAGTGGCAGCAGGCGTGGATGCCATATTTACACCGTCGGACAATACGGTTATGACAGCGGAGCTTGCTATTTTTGAAAAATTCACTGACGCAGGCATTCCACATTACACCGGAGCAGATTCTTTCGCATTGAACGGAGCATTCTGCGGATATGGTGTCAACTATGAGGAGCTTGGTACAGCAACGGCAGATATGGCAGTGGAAGTTTTAACCGGAGGAAAGAATACGGCAGATATGGCAGTCCGTATGTTAGACAACGGAATTGTAACTATTAATACAGAGACAGCAGAGGCAATCGGTGTAGACTATGCCTGTCTGAAAGATTTATGTTCCGAGTTAAAGGAAGTAACCACGGCAGAGGAATTTGAATAAATCATAAAGAGAAAAGATGACCGGAGGGGAATATGGGTTCTATCATTACACTTTCGATTATACAGAGTGCGTTGGAGTTGGGTTTTATCTATGCGCTGGTGGCATTGGCATTATTTGTATCCTTTAGTTTGTTAAATATTGCAGATTTGTCCACAGACGGCTGTTTCACTTTAGGATGTGCCGTCTGTGCTGCGGTAACCTTAAGCGGACATCCGGTACTGGCATTGTTTGCGGCGATGGCAGCAGGAATCTGTTCGGGATTTATCACTGCATTCTTACAGACAAAGATGGGGATACAGTCCATTCTTGCCGGTATTATTGTGAATACAGGACTATATACCATCAACATTGCAGTGATGGGATTTGCATCAAACATCAATCTTTTTTCCTGTGATACGCTGTTTTCCTGGGCGAAAGAGACAATTGGCGGCAGCTGGTATAAGCTGATTGTGGCAGCTGTGGTGGTTATCTTAGCGGGAATAGTACTGGCATTGTTTTTAAATACCAGATTGGGACTTTCTATTCGTGCCACCGGGGATAATCCGGATATGGTGCGTGCGTCAAGTATCAACACCAGTCTGATGATAACCATTGGTCTTTGTGTGGCAAATGCCATGACTGCATTATCCGGTGGATTGTTAGCCCAGTATCAGAAGTCCTGTGACATCAATCTCGGAACCGGAATGGTGACGATAGCCCTTGCCAGTCTTATTATCGGCGAATCCATCTTAGGAAAGGGAAGTATGTTAAAACGGGTGGCAGGTGTTATTTTAGGAAGCTGCCTTTACCGTTTTATCGTAGCCATTGCACTGCGGCTTAATGTACCGGCAGAGTGTTTAAAATTAGTGTCGTCATTGATTGTGGCATTTGCCATTGCATTGCCTTATCTCAAAAAACAGGCGGCATTTATGAAGCAGCGCAGGGCTGCACGGGCAGAAAACCATGTCTACTTAAAAGAGATTGTGGAAAAATCCGGAAAAGGAGGAGAGCAGTAATATGTTAATTATGAAAGACATCAGCAAAACCTTCAATCCGGGAACGGTGAATGAAAAGTGTGCCTTAAAAAATCTGAGCTTAGAATTAGAAGATGGCGATTTTGCCACTATTATTGGCAGCAACGGCGCGGGAAAATCTACACTGTTTAATGCCATTACCGGTGCCTTTTATGTGGACAGGGGATTGATTGTGTTAGACGGGGAGGATATTACCTACCGCAGGGAACATCTGCGCAGCAAGGTAATCGGCCATTTGTTTCAGGACCCGTTAAAGGGAACTGCTCCCCATATGACCATCGAAGAGAACATGGCACTAGCCTATCTTCGGGCAAAAACCTCTAATCACGCATATTTCAGTCGTATCAATGCGGCGGATAAGAAAAAATTCAGGGAGCAGCTATCGTTACTTGGCATGGGATTAGAAGACCGCATGAAACAGCCGGTAGGTTTGTTGTCCGGTGGGCAGCGTCAGGCATTAACCCTTTTGATGGCAACGATGGTAACACCCAAAATTCTGCTGCTTGATGAGCACACGGCAGCATTAGATCCTGCCACCGCAGAAAAGGTTTTAAATTTGACAAAGCAGATTGTAGCAGAGCGTAAGATTACCTGTCTTATGGTAACTCATAACATGAAACAGGCATTAGAGTTAGGAAACCGCACCCTGATGATGGATTCCGGAAACATCATCCTTGATGTAAAAGGAGAGGAGCGTTCCCATATGTCAGTAGATGATTTGTTAGAACGTTTCGCCCAAAATGCGGGAAAGAGTTTAGATAACGATAGAATCCTATTTTCTAAAGCGGAATAATAATCATAAATAGAAAATATAAGGAAAGCCGTTGAAAAATGTCGGCTTTTCCTTTATTATGGTAAAGAGTGTAGCGTAACATAAGGCTAAGGAGGAAAATCATGTATCCAATCGTAAGAAGAGAAAAACTGGCTGATAAGATTTATCTTATGGATGTCAAAGCACCCCGTGTGGCACAGTACTGTGAACCGGGTCAGTTTGTCATTGTAAAAATTGACGAGGCAGGAGAGCGTATTCCATTGACTATCTGTGACTATGACAGAGAAGCTGGAACTATTACTATTGTATTCCAGACTGTCGGTGCTTCCACGGAGCGTATGGTAGCCCTGCAGGAGGGAGATGCGTTCCAGGATTTCGTAGGACCGCTCGGATGTCCTTCCGACCTGATTCATGAAGATATAGAGGAGTTAAAGAAAAAGAAAATTGTGTTTGTGGCAGGCGGTGTAGGAACAGCACCGGTATATCCGCAGGTAAAATGGCTCCATGAGCATGGTGTGGACTGTGATGTTATCATGGGTTCTAAAACAAAGGACTTATTAATTTTAGTAGAAGAAATGCGTAAAGTGGCAACCAATCTTTATGTTACCACAGATGACGGCTCCTATGGTTTTCATGGTATGGGAACCAACCAGTTACAGGAACTGTGGGATAAGGGCGTGCGTTATGACCACTGCGTAGCCATCGGGCCAATGATTATGATGAAATTTGTCTGCAAGCTTACAAAAGAGCTGGGAATTCCTACCGTTGTTTCCATGAACCCGATTATGGTGGATGGAACCGGTATGTGTGGAGCCTGCCGTCTTGTAGTCGGAGATGAAGTGAAATTTGCCTGTGTAGACGGACCGGAGTTCGATGGACATTTGGTAGACTTTGACCAGGCAATGAAACGTCAGCTTCAGTATAAGACAGAAGAAGGAAGAGCAATGTTAAAATTGCAGGAAGGCGACACCCATCACGGTGGATGTGGCAACTGCCAATAAATGGAAAGTTCCTAATTAAAGTTTATATATAAAACGGAGGAAAATCATGGACGTATTAAAGAGAGTACCGGTTCGTGAGCAGGAGCCGCAGGTTCGTGCCGCAAACTTTGAAGAGGTATGTTTAGGATATAATGAAGAAGAAGCGATGGCAGAGGCAGCACGTTGTTTAAACTGTAAAAATGCACAGTGTATGAAGGGCTGTCCGGTATCCATCAATATTCCGGCATTTATCCAGGAGGTAAAAGAGGGAAGATTCGAAGAGGCTTACCAGATTATCAGCCAGTCTAGTGCACTTCCTGCAGTCTGCGGACGTGTCTGCCCACAGGAGAGCCAGTGTGAAGGAAAATGTATCCGCGGTGTCAAGGGAGAGCCTGTTTCCATCGGTAAATTAGAGCGTTTCGTAGCCGATTGGGCAAGAGAACACGGCATTAAGCCAAAGAAAGCCGAGAAGATGAACGGACATAAGGTAGCAGTTATCGGTTCCGGCCCTGCAGGACTTACCTGTGCCGGAGATTTGGCAAAAGCCGGATATGATGTAACCATTTTTGAAGCACTGCATGAGGCAGGCGGGGTATTGATTTACGGTATCCCGGAGTTCCGTCTTCCAAAGCAGAAAGTCGTTGCAGCAGAAGTAGAAAATGTAAAATCCTTAGGTGTTAAGATTGAAACAAACGTTGTTATCGGTAAATCCGTTACCATTGATGAGTTAATGGAAAACGAAGGCTTTGAGGCAGTATTTATCGGTTCCGGTGCAGGACTTCCAAGATTTATGGGCATTCCTGGTGAGCAGGCAATGGGTGTATTCTCAGCAAATGAGTTCTTAACCAGAAATAACCTGATGAAAGCATTCTTAGAAGATTACGATACTCCGATTAAAGCAGGCAAAAAAGTCATCGTTGTCGGAGGTGGAAATGTGGCAATGGATGCCGCAAGAACTGCAAAACGTCTCGGAGCAGAGGTTCATGTTGTTTATCGTCGTGGTGAAGAAGAGCTTCCGGCGCGTGTGGAAGAAGTGCATCATGCAAAAGAAGAAGGTATCATTTTTGACTTATTACAGAATCCGACAGAGATTTTAGTAGACGAGAACGGCTGTGTAAAAGGTGCAAAGGTCATTAAGATGGAGCTTGGAGAGCCGGATGCTTCCGGCAGAAGAAGCCCGGTAGAAATTCCTGGTTCTGAGTATGAAATTGAGGCAGATACAGTAATCATGTCTCTTGGTACTTCACCGAACCCACTGATTTCTTCTACAACCAAAGGTTTGGAAATCAACCGCAGAAAATGTATCGTTGCAGAAGAAGAGACAGGCGCTACCTCGAAAGAGGGCGTATACGCCGGTGGTGATGCCGTAACTGGAGCTGCTACCGTTATTCTTGCTATGGGAGCAGGAAAAGCAGCTGCAAAGGGAATTGATGAATATTTGAGCAATAAATAATCCTATTTTAGATGACAAAAGGGGCTGTCGCATACGAATTTTCATTCGTTAAAGCGGCAGCCTCTTCTGCTTAATTTGGTACTATATGGTTGCAAGTAACACAAATAAGGTATTCTATTATTCTAAATTCAAATGTTTCTTAATAATAATCCGGCATACAACATAATAAACGACACAGAGTAAGATAGACCAGATATAGGTGGCTGCCATCAGATTTCCGAACAGATTTCCCACAGATAGATTGCCGCCGGCAGCAGAAAATGCGTCTGTCATAAAGGAAGTATATCCGGTGCTAAACATGATAATTACGGAAATAATCTGCTCTACAAAGTAAAGGACTACACCGGTTACAATGGCTGCCACAACCTTGTACTGGGAAAACAGCTGTCCTACAGAGGCACTGGTGAATACCCAGAGAAGGTATGTGAAACAGGAGAGCAGGATGGAAAGCAACATGTGTATCCAGAAGACACTCATAGGAATGCCCATGTCCTGCTCAAATTCCAGAGACATCTGATGGAGTTCTGCTGCTACTTCGGCAGAGAAAATTTCTCCATGACTAGCACCAATGACCAGAAGAAAGATGGAGAGTATCATCAATGCCATAGAGCATACCATCCATACAAGAGAAGTAAAGAGCTTTACATGAAAAAGTGTAGAGGACTTTACCGGCAAAGTATGGGTTAAATAGCCCTGGTCGGAATACATGGTCTTATAAAAGTGAACACACATGTAAACGTAAGTGATAATAAACAGCGCAAAAATGGAGAGTATATAGAAAATCATTAACACGGCAAGGATAATATTAATTGGAGTACTCTCGCTGTTTTGTATGGCATCATTTGACAATACTAATGTGCCAATCAGGGTAATGGCAATGAACATACTGTAAATTAGAAGCATTAATTTTGCTGTATCTTTAAATTCATGTTTGAATAATTTTCCTAACATCTGAATACCTCCCGAAACAGTGCATCTACAGATTTTCCCTCTTTCTCACGAATGTCATCTACGGAAGCGGTTAAGCGAATCTGTCCGTTCTGAATGAAAATCACTTCATCTAGGATATTTTCGATATCTGCAATCAGGTGTGTAGATATCAGAATGGAAGCCTCCGGCTCGTAGTTAGAGAGAATGACATCAAGAATATAATCTCTGGCAGCAGGGTCTACACCTGCAATGGGTTCGTCTAATACATATAGGTCGGCTCTGCGGCTCATAACGAGAATAAGCTGTACTTTTTCTTTCGTTCCCTTAGACATGGATTTCAATCGGTCGTGGGGATCAATGTGCAGTTTCTCTAACATGTCATAAGCTCTTGCTTCGTCAAAGTCTTCATAAAAATCTTTAAAATAAGCTATGACATCGGAAACCCTCTGATTCATATTCAGATAAGTGTGATCCGGGAGATAAGAAATATGCTTTTTACTATCTACACCGATGGCTTCCTCACGATAATAGAGAGAGCCGGAAGTTGGCGTTAAAAGGCCGTTTAATATTTTAATCAATGTTGTTTTTCCACTACCGTTTGGCCCAAGCAGACCAATAATATGTCCGCCTTCAATAGAAAGGTTGATGTGGTCAAGGGCAGTCTTCTTTCCATAGGTCTTGGTCAAATCCTTACACTCTATTAATGTGCTCATGACTGTTCTCCTTTCATGGTAGTGTTGATTAAAGACAGAATTTCTTCTTTGGAAAATCCAAGCTGCTGCATCAAGGCAATAAACTCTGTGATTTTTTCTTTGGCAAAGGATGCTTTTAATTCATTAATCATAACTGTGTCCTCCGTTATAAATCTCCCGGTCGTTCGCTGGGAGTAGACAAGTCCGGTACGTTCCAACTCAGAAAAAGCCTTCTGCATGGTATTTGGATTTACGGCAGCTTCACTGGCTAGATCCCGGACAGATGGGAGTTTATCTCCCGGTTTATATTTTCCTGAGATGATGTCCATCTGGATACGTTCTACAATCTGCAGGAAAATTGGTCTGTCGGAATTAAGATTCCACGGCATATCATCACCTTACTTTCTGCTGTATTAATGATATAATACAGTGATACAAAAAGATTGTCAAGGAAAAATTCTGCGGTTTGTTACATAAAAGCGGCATTTCGTTACAAAAAATGAAATATTCTGGGATTATGCCGATATATAGGATGAAAGAAAAATAAAAAGCTAAGGATGGCGTCAGATTTCAAGGAGTAGAAATACGGAGAAACTGGCGCTATTTTTATGTGGATAGGAAAATATATCTATTACATAAGAGCTGGTACGGGGAGGAAAGTGAGTGTTACAAATAGCAGTTTGCGAAGGTGAGGATCAAGTGTGTAATGCTCTGAAACAATGGGTGAGCCAGGAGGTTTTATCCTGTGAAATTACCATGTTTAAAAAGCCGAAAGAAGTCTTAGAAGTAGGGAAGCGCTTTGATATTCTATTTTTAGAGGCAGACGGGCAGGAACATGACAGTCTTCACATTGCAGAGAGTGTAAAGCAGCAGTATGGAACATTAGTGATATTAATTAGTGAAAAAAAGGATTATGTATTTGAGGCTTTTGATGTGGAAGCATTTCATTATCTTTTAAAGCCATTAGAAGAAGAAAAAGTAAAACAAGTGTTGCTGCGGGCAGCAAAAAAAGCAATGGATTGGAAAGATAAAGAGCCATTGGTTATCCGGGTGGAGCGGAGCTATTACCATATTCGGAAGGAACAGATATTGTACATTGAAAATATGGGAAGAAAGGTTGTCCTTCACATGAAAAATAAAGAGATTGCCTATTATGCTAAGATGGACGAATTAAAGGATGTGTTAGGAAGTAGATTTTTTCGATGTCACAGAGGATATTTTGTTAATTTCGCTGCGGTAAAAAGCTATGAAGTAGGTAGCATCCTGTTAAAAAATGGTGAGACCATCCTGATGGCAAAACAAAAGTACAATGATTTTTCCGCTGCCTATGCAGAATATTTGAGGAAAAAGAAAAAATAGTAAAAGAGGAGAGATGAGTATGAAAATTCCAAATAGAATTTATACTACAATAATCAATGCAAGGATGATTAGGGTTGCAAAGCAGAAAGCAGTAAGTTGTAAGAGAAATCTGACCAAATCAGTCAGTTCAAAGAACAGAAATTCTTCTGTAAGCCGTATAGGAAAGCAGTTAGAGTCAAATCGACTGTTGACAAATATTTTAGGACAGGAAAATACCACAAACAAAGAAAAACTAGCAGAAAACAGGGCACAAAAACTTTTATATTCAAGGATGAGAAGTGCAGCGAGCTGGGTTATAGCTAATGCGGAAAAGTTGCTTGAAACAGGAGAGACTGCTATTTTTGATAACAGTGACAAGGAACAGGTGAAGGAAGCATCAGTAGCAGAAATTAAAAATTTTGTGAATAATTATAATATTATGATGGGGCGGCTAAACAGTTCGGGAGAAACTGTCGATACAGCTTATGCAAAAAAGATTCAGGGATATTTCACAGAAAACAGCAAGATGTTAGAAAAACTTGGCATTACGGCAAGTGATAACGGTATTTTGCAGTTGGATGAAAAGAAACTAAAGGATGCAGATATTTCGGATATAGAAAATGTATTCCATGGGGAGAACTGCCTTGCAGGGAAAGTCAGGAAGCAGGCAGAGCTTGTCAAAGAGAGGGCAGAGAAAAAGATTGCAGATTTAGAGAAAAGCAGTTATGCCATCAGCTTAAATTATACCCGTTATGGAAAATCCGAAAACGGATATGATAGAAGCAACTATAATTTCAGGGCGTAGGCGGCATGAGGTTATGAAATGAATTTAGAAAAAGTGAGGCGGGTACAGAGAGCCTCTTCACGAAAAGATAAGTTTCGGGAACGGGAGCGGTATCGGAGAAGTTTCTGGGGAACTGTATTTTTAGAACTTGTTTTACAAAAAATAGAGGAAGAAGAATTTTTTGACGTAGAGTATCCTGCAGAGGAGGATGCAGCAGGGGCACCGAAAAGGCGTGCCTCTATTTCGCGTGTCATTCATACAGAGGTAAGAAAAACACAACGGGAAATAGAAACACAGCGGGAAAGAGAAACGGGGCACGGGTGGATGCTTCCGGCGAAACGGGAGAGTGTAAGGACAGAGAAAGAAAGTATATTGGTGTGGGCATCCGGTGACTGGCTGGAAATTTCAAGGCTTCCTGTGGAAATACCGGATATTTCCGAGGAATACAGTGCACTGGCAAATTTTATGCGCTGCATAGAGGTGTTTTCGAATAACCGGATTTTTTATGATAGTTATGAAATTCTGCAGAAATATTATGATGGGGCTGTCGAGAAATTTTATGTGGAGCGGGCATTTTACCGCTACTGCAGAAGCTATTTAACGGAGAAAATAGAGGAAAATCCATTCCGGGTTTATGATGCTTTATCGGAGATTTATGAGTATTTTGAGCGTGCAAATACCAGAAATGCCGTGAGAAAAAATAATGAAGAGGGAAGAAGGCTTGCGGAGGAGAGCGGTATTACATGGACAGGAAGCAGTTATTATAATGCAGATTATTATTATAAATGCCGGGAATTAGGACAGATGTTCCGACGTATCTGTGAGGAACTTTCGAGGGAATACGATATGGACGTGCCGGATTTTGACGAAATTGAAAAGAACACCCGGTTTCGTGTGGATGGCGGTCTGACTTTTCATGGTGTCTGGGTGTGGGCACAGCAACAGAATAATTATCCGTCAGAAGAATATGGAATGCGGGAACTTTATGCGATGCCGCCGGAGGGATTTTTATATTTTTACCGGGACTATTTCAATGACGGTCAGTATCGTACCTTTGAGCGCTTAAAGGGAAGAATATGGGAACTGGTTTCCCAAAATCCTTCTGATGAACAGGAATTTTATTCTTTTACGATAGAAGAGAAGGATTACCATAACGGGTTAAGCTATCTGTTAGAGCAGAAGCTGACACCGGAAAACTGGAATTTCCTTGCAAACTTCAAACTGCACCGGACAGCGGGATGTATGGAAATCCTCTGTGGTCTAGACAGATAACTGTCTATCCGCCAAGTGTAATATCCTGCTTTGCATACCATTCGAGAGCGTTGATAAAATCTGTATCCTGATAGTCGGGCCAATAATGGTCGATTACATAAAAATCGGAATACACACTCTGGAGGGGGAGAAAGCCGGAGAGCCTTTGCATTCCGCCCCAGCGAATGAGCAAATCCACTCTTGAGATATCGGAGGAGTAAGGTTTTCCGTCTATCTGCATATGGGATAAATCCCATTGCCACCCGTAATTGACAAGAAAATTCAAACGGATACCGCCGTTATTTATGGGAGTTCTTTTGGTGTAAGGGAGAAGCTGCTCTGGAAAACACTTTGATTCCGTATTACCGATGATAAGAAGGTCAGCCCCTTCTTCTTTCAGTAGATCAACTGCATTGACACAGGCTTTCTGAAAAGCTGCAAATTGTTCTGCCGGACGTTTGCAGTTATCTACAGTAAAACCGTAATAAGTGAGTTCCTGAATCCCACTTGCCTTTGCCATGCGAAGTAGCTGCACACCGGGCAGTAAGCCATATTCATAGCCGTCTTTTTTCTCCATGCAATGTTCTTTCGCCCAACGCCGGTTTCCGTCCGGAATGATTCCGATATGTTTTGGTTTGTGTTTTGTCATTTCTGATACCTGTCTTTCTAAACTCATCTTAGCATTATATTTCCCGCAAATAAGTTTTTTAAACATATGGAACAGAAAAAAGAAATTGTATACAAAACTATGAACGAAAACATTATCGTAACAGACAAGTGAGTAATCTGTCATTATCCTCCGGATTCATAATACAGAAACGGATATATTTGTTGTCAAGGAATGGGAACGTAGAGCAGTCCCTTATCATCATCTTTTCGCGGATGGCACGGTCAAATAAATCCTGGGAAGTAAGATCCTCACGCAGAATACGCGCCAACATAAAGTTGCCGTCAGGCTCGTACACCTTAAAATCGGGATGTTTTTTTAGCAAATCAAAAATGCGTGTCCGCTCGGATGAAATCAGTTTTTTGGTCTGCTCGATATAATCGGTATCCCGGAACATGGTTTCTCCGGCAACTACGGCAAGAGAGTTGATTGTCCAGGGATTTTTGCGGGTGTTAATGGACTTAATCAAATCGCGGTTTCCAGTGATGGCATAGCCGAGACGCAGTCCCGGGGCTGCGAAGAACTTAGAGGTTCCTCTTAGAATGATGATGTTGTTGTAATAATTCGTCAGTGAAACAGCGGAAATTTCTTCCATATCATCTGCAAACTCCACATAGGTCTCGTCCACCATCACATAGATGTCATGCTGTTTGCAGGCATCTAAGATATGGCGCATTTCACTCCGGCAGATGCTAGAAGAGGTGGGATTATTGGGGTTACAGAGAATTAGTAAATCGATGCTCTCGTTTAGGTGGGAGACAAAATCCTCCACATCTAACTTGAAATTGTCGCTTTCCCGTAACGGATAGTAGAGCGTAGTGCCGCCACCTAAAGAGATTTCTCTCTCATATTCGGAATAGGTTGGCCCGATAACTAAGGCTTTTTTTGGATGTTCTATCTGGATAAACAGCGATATTAATTCTGTGGAACCGTTGCCCACAATAACGTTTTCGTATTCAGTGCCGCAGTAGGAGGCAATACATTTCCGCAGAGAGGTGTACTCCCTGTCAGGGTAGGTGGTAATGGCATCAATCTTTTCTGATAAGGTGGCACGAAGCAGAGGAGAAACACCAAGTGGATTGACATTTGCCGAGAAACTGACGATTTCTTCTTTTTTAATGCCATAGATTTCTTCTATCTTTTCTAAATCACTTCCGTGAAAATGGTCTTTGTGTTTTATCATTGCGTACTCCTTAATTTTGGTTTATAATCTATTATAGTCATTGTGGTTAAAAAAGCAATAGAAAAGAAAAAGCAGGTGTCAATTTGCGTAGACGGATACAGCAGCTAGCAAGGGGAAAATTTGAACATAGCAGACCGTCGCTTAACCTCCAGACAGACAAGGTAGACATAGAGGTATTAGAAGGAAAAGACTATGATGGTGACTTTGTAATTGCAAGTACGGGACATGAACCCATGCGGGGAGTTGTCTATTCTTCAAACCCGAGAATGGAATGTCTAACACCACAGTTTGAAGGAGAAGAAGTAAGAATACGGTATCAATTTCATAGCAATGGATTAATCGAAGGGGATATTCAAAAGGGTGAATTCTGCATTGTCACAGACCAGGGTGAATATAACCTTTCTTTTGTTGTGTCTGTTTCCAGACTGTATGCGGATTCCTCTCTGGGAAAAATCAAAAATCTGAATGATTTCACCAGACTATCAAAAGAAAGTTTTCACGAAGCGTACCGCCTGTTTTATTCTGCGCATTTTAAAAATATTTTAAAGCCACAGGAAAAAAGGGAACGTTTGCTTTATGAGGCTTTAAGTCAGGGAACTCCTTCGGGACAGAAAATCGAAGAATTTCTTGTGGGCTGCCATAAGAAACCGAAAGTGACAGTGACGCTGCCTGTGACAGCAACTAAAGTTTACGGAGTTACGGAAACACGTAAGGAAACAGTGGAACTGAAAAAAGAGTCCTGGGGATATGTGGAGATACGTGTCACTTCCGATGCAGCTTTCCTGAAGCCGCAAAAAGCACGGTTGACAGAGGAAGATTTTATGGGAAGCATCTGCGTCTTTGATTATTATATTGAAGAGACAGAACTTCATGCCGGAAGAAATTTTGGAAGACTTCGGTTTGAGACATTGACAGAGACACTGGACTTTGAAATTTGTGTATCAAGAGAACCGGAAAAAGAACCTCAAGGTTTAACGGAGTATCGTGACAGTAAGGAGTGTCGGGTCAGACTGCTGCAGTTGTATTTAGATTATCGCCTGAAACGGATTGTCACGGGAGTCTGGGCGAAAGAATCGGGAGTAATTTTAGACCATCTTTCTGTATTGCAGCCTGAGGAGGCGATTTATCCGCTGATGAAAGCACAGGCATTGATTATCAATCGCCAGAAACAGGAAGCGTCATGGATTATGGAAGACTTTAAGAGGGAGTGCATTGATAGAAGTTCGCCAGAGTGGGGATATTATCTGTACCTTTGCACTTTGTTAGAGCGGGAGCCTTCTTATGTAGACCGGATTACGGAGGAAATTGAGCAGATTTTCCGCAGGTACCCGGACAATTCCCTGCTTTTTTGGGTGCTTCTTTTTGTCAGAGAAGAGTATTACCGCAGCAGTGCGAAGAGATGGAAAGCAATCGAAGAGTGGATGAAGACGGAGAAAAGCCCGTATTTCTATTTAGAGGCATATTATCTCATCTGGCAGGATCCCTATCTTTTGACAAAATTGGAGGATTTTGAAATTTCCGTATTAAGCTGGGCGGCAAAACAGGGGGTTATCACAAGGGAGATTGCTTCTCAGGTAATGAGCATCCTTCCGGCAAAAAAAGAGTTTTCGAGGTTTCTTTACGGGATTTTAGAGAATTGTTATCAGGTATATCCGAATGAGGAAATGCTAACGGCAATCTGTGGTTATCTGATTAAAAGCCAGTGCTTTAAACCGGAGTATCATCAGTGGTATGAACTTGGTATTGCGGAAGAAATCCGTATCACAGGTCTTTACGAAGCCTATCTGATGTCCTTAGACGGCAGGATAATCGGGGATGTACCCCAAATGATACAGATGTATTTTCAGTATGACAGCAATATTCCATATCAGCAGAAAGCAGTACTGTTCGTCAATATCATTGCGGCAAAGGAAAAACAGCCGGAGGTTTACCAGAAATACAGGCGGACGATGGAGCAGTTTGCTATGGAGCAGATGGAGGCAATGCACATCAATGATAATCTTGCTGTCATTTATGAGGAAATGCTAAGGGGCGGTATTTTGAGCGAGGAGCTTGGAAAACGATTGTCCACGCTGCTATTTACCCACAAATTCACCTGTTTTGCGGATAAGGCAGCAAAACTCTATGTGTATCAGAAGCAGTTACGACAGCCCCAGGTGGTGCCGATTGCCGGAAATACGGCATATTTTCCGGTATATACCGATGATTACTGCCTGATTATTGAAGACAGCTACGGCAACCGTTTTTGTGACAGTATTGACTATACAGATGTGCCGCTGATGAAAACGGAACGTTATATCAGCCAATGCCGGCAGGCGGCAGGTGTAGAACTCTCCTATATGATTTACCTTTTGCAGGATAAAAAGGGGTATGAGGATTTTACAGAAGAGGATGCAAAATATTTTGTGCCTCTGCTTTCGAATAAAGAGGTATCGGATGAGTATAAGGCACAGCTGCAGCCGGAAATGGTGCGTTATTATCTGAAGCGGGATTATGGTGGGCTTCTTGGAAAATATCTGTTGGAAATGGACTATGGAATTTCCACACCGGAAGCAAGACGATTTCTTATGGAAGCACTGGTGGAGGAACATCTCTATGAAAAAGCCTATGTTCTTGTACAGCAGTATGGTTATGATTATTTGGGAAGTGCGGCAGCGGTGGCGCTTTGCAGTTATGCCATTGAAAAAGCGGAGTTTGAGGAGGATGATTTCCTGCTCGGATTTGCAGAAACAGCATTTCGACGGGGAAAATATAATGATGTCCTGCTGATTTACCTCTGCAAATATTATAACGGAGCTACAAAGGTGATGGCGGAACTTTGGAAGACGGCAGTAGCATTTGAGATAGACACCTTTGATTTAGAAGAACGAATTATTACCCAGATGCTGTATTCTACAGATTATATTGCGAATGTAGATGAAATATATGACAGTTATGTTGCGGGAGGCGGCAGAGAGTTAGTCTGTATGGCGTATTTATCTTATTTTGCCCACGGTTATCTGGTGAAGGATACGGTGGTGCCGGAGCAGGTTTTTGTGCAGATATTTGACCGTTATGTAAGTCATGCAGAGTTAAATGACACCTGTCAGTTAGGACTGCTAAAGCATTTAGCCGAAAAAGAAAAGCGAAGTAGGGAGCAGATGGAAATAGCGGATGAACTGTTAGAATTATATACCGGCAGGAACATGTACTTTGCTTTTTACCGCAAATTTGAAAAGAAACTGATTTTAAAGTATCATCTATATGATAAATATTTTGTGGAATATCATGCCGTTCCCGGAAGCAGAGTGGTAATCCACTATAGCTTAGACGGCACTTCTTATAAGGAAGAGGAATTGTCAGAGGTATATGACGGTATTTTTGTAAAACAGTTTATTCTGTTTTTCGGAGAAACGCTGCAATATTATATGACAGAAGGCAGTGAGGGAGAGCAGAAGGTGACAGAAAGCAACTGTATCAGTAATCAGAATATAACAGAAAATGGAGGGGGAGGCAGGTATGAAAAATTAAATGAAATGCTGCTGCATGATACCTTAGAAGAGAAGGATGTATTAAGGCGGGAAATGAAAAATTATTACGGAATGAAACGTGTGACAGAGGAAGCATTTAAACTGCTCTAGAAAGGGACGGTATTTAAGGTGGACAATCATGGAAAATCGTTATTACCTTGGCATTGATATGGATGATGAGAATGCCATCATTAGTTTTTTCCAACTGAATATGAATGAGCCGGAGACAGTAAGTACCGTGGCAGGGAGCGAGAGATTCCAGATACCTATGATACTGGCAAAGAAAAAGGGAATCGGTCAGTGGTTTATCGGAGAAGAGGCAAAGAAACTGGCTTTAAAACAGGGAGAGTGCGAAGTGGACAGACTCTTAAGCCGGGCATTGGAAAAAGAAACCGTTTACGTGGATGAAGAGAAATTTCCGGCAGAGGAGTTGTTAGTGCTTTATGTAAAAAAGTTGATTTATATGGCGGGCAGACTTGGAAATCCCATGCTTCCGGATAAACTGGTGATTTCTTTAGAGCGGCTTTCGAGGGAGGCAACTTCTCTTTTTTTGGGGATGGCTGGGGCAATCGGACTTTCGGAGGATCAGGTGACTTTGATTGACAGAAGGGAGAGCTTTTACTATTTTGTTTATAGTCAGAAGAGCGAAATCTACCTGCATGATGTCTGTCTGTTTGATTACCGGGGGGATGATATCCGCTGCTGTATGGCAGAGAGAAGTACGCGTACCACACCGCAGCTGATTGCTATGCCGGAGGAAGTAAAGCCAATGGTGGGCATGGGAAAAGATGAAGCATTTCTTCAGATTGCAAAAGAACAGATGAAAGGACATGTTGTATCCGCAGTTTATCTGGTGGGGGATGGCTTTGAGGGAAATTGGATGAAAGAATCCCTGAACTTTATCTGTAAGGGCAGACGGGCATTTATGGGAAAAAACCTGTATTCAAAGGGAGCGTGTTATGCTGCGGCGGTCAGAGAAGGAGCTGTGGAATGGGCTTTTGTGTATATGGGCGACAATGAAATGAAGGTCAATGTCAGTCTGAAAGTTCTAAATAAAGGAAAGACGGAGTTTTTTACCCTGATTAATGCCGGCGATAACTGGTATGAGACGGTAGGAGAGTGTGAGGTAATCTTAGATGGTACGCCGGAAATTGATTTCTGGCTGCAGATGCCTGGCAGCAGAGAGGCAAAAATAGAGAAGATTGAACTGGCAGATTTGCCAAAGCGGCCCCCGAAAACCACCAGACTAAGGATTACTGCAAAACCAATGTCTGACAGAGAAGTGCAGATACAGATGAAAGATATGGGATTTGGGGAGATTTTTAAGAGTTCTGATAAGACATGGGAGTATCTTATGTCATTATAAAGAAAGGGGAAAGCTAAGATGGGTGAACTGATTTTATGCGGACAACAGATAGCGGCAATGCCCTATTATATTGAGACGATTTCCCTGAATGTATATTCCTTAGAGGAACTGAGCTATTATGTAGAAAATAATCTTTATCTCATTGAACCGGATTTTATGGACGAGGAACTCTGTGCATGGGTGGAAAATGAACTTAAGATGAAGGAGACTGCGGCACAGTTAAGGGAGATAAAACAGAGTGGCGGGACGCTTTCGGAGTTTGTGCTTTGTATTCTTTTGGCATCGGGGTATTGCAGTGCAGAGACTCTGAAAAATATCAGACAGACACTGCAGGAGATGGAGAACAAGAGTGATTTTGAGTGCGGGAAAATCCGTGCAGACCGTTACATGGAAAATCAGAAATATGTCTGTGCCGTTAATGAGTACCGGAAGCTGTTGCGGGAGCCGGTAGATAATCCGGTTTTGGCTGGGGATGTGTGGCACAATTTAGGAACAGCCTATGCAAGACAGTTTTTCTTTGAAAAAGCGGCAAACTGTTACAGTCATGCTTATGAGATGAATCAAAATAAGAAATCTTTAAAAGCCTGTCTGATGGCATATCGGTGTATCAGGGATGAACGGGGTTTTAAGCGAAAGGCAGCAGCAGGTTTTCTGAGTGAGGCAGAGACCGAAGAAATTGCGGCGGAACTAAGCCGGATGAGCCGGATGGAGGAAATTTGTGAGTTTGAGACGAAGTTAGACGAGACATTTGAAGCAGAAGGACAATGGCAGGAAGAAACAACATGCCTGTTAGAGGAATGGAAGAAAGAATACCGAAAGAATTGTAAGATATGAGGTTTGATATGGGTTTTTGGAAAAAATGGAAAAAGAAAGATACATTTGAAGCAAAGTTCGAGGAATTAGATGCCACTGTTTTGACAGAAAAAGATTATAGGGACAGTACGAAAATCGAACAGTATGTGGTGGAGCGGTTAGAGCAGATGATTGAAGTCACTAGAGAAATTGATGACGAAAAAGCAGAATACCGCATGGTGACGGCATACCTCAATGATATTCAAAGGGTAGAAGATTTGCCGGAAGAAGACAGAAAAAAGATTGATGAGACAGCTGCAAATGTGGTGCAGTTAAGCTCTGCGAGAAACGGCTTTTTAAATTCTGCCAAGAAGTTGACGGATGCCCAGTTTGCCCAGTTAGAGCAGGAGGAAAAGGAGATACCGAATGCCATAAGGCGGCTTGCGGCAAATGAGACATATCAGGATACGTTAAAGCAGGATATGAAGTATTTAGAGAGAGAAAAGTCCCGTTTTATGCTTCATAAGGAATATTTAAGCAGCCAGCAGCATACATTAAGGAGGCTTCTGTATGTGTTTATGGGAATTGCCATAACAGCTGCGATTGGAATGGCATTAATTTGGGAAATCACCGGATATAATATGTATTATGCTCTTCTGGTATTAATTTTTTTAGCGGTGGTGAGTGTCTGTGGAGTTTCTTTAAAGATTATGAGAAACAATACGGAAATACATGTAGCAGAGCAGAGTATTAACCGTGCGATTACTTTGCTTAATAAGGTGAAATTTAAGTATGTCAATGTCACCAATGCCATTGACTATGCTTGCGAAAAGTATCATGTGAGACGTTCCGCAGAATTAAACCAGATGTGGGAGTATTATATGGAGGCTGTCAAGGAGCGGGAGAAATATCAGCGCACCAGTGAAGATTTGGACTATTTTAGCAGCAGGCTGGTACGGCTTTTAAAGAATTATCAGCTTAATGACCCGCAGATTTGGACAACACAGGCGATTGCCTTAGTGGATCACAAGGAGATGGTGGAAATCACGCATAATCTGGTAAACCGGAGACAGAAATTGAGAGACCGGATAGAATATAACATGAACGTGATACAGGAACAGAAAAAAGAAGCAGAACAGCTTTTAGATAAAGTGGGGGATAAGAGAACCCAGGTGGAGGAGATTATCCGTGCCGTCGACAGGCTCACTGAGACGGTGTAATAGATGTTGTAACCATGAAACAGACAGCAGAAAGAGAGGTAGGAATTGACGGGGAAGATTTTATTGGTGGCAGCGATTATTTTGCTTTGCCTGCTTTTGACAAAGCTGTCAGGTAAGATTGGAATGCCTGCATTGTTGGCGTTTATTGTGCTTGGGATGCTTTTTGGAACAGACGGTATCCTAAAGATACCATTTGATGATTTTAGGATAGCGGAGGAGGTATGTTCCACGGCATTGATTTTTATTATGTTTTACGGTGGTTTTGGAACAAACTGGAAGCAGGCAAAGCCTGTGGCAGTAAAAGCCGTGCTGCTATCTACGGTAGGAGTACTTCTGACGGCAGCCCTAACGGGAGTATTCTGTTATCTGGTATTACATTTTTCCTTCTGGGAAGCAATGCTGATGGGAGCGGTCATCAGTTCTACGGATGCAGCTTCCGTATTCTCTATTCTCCGTTCGAAACATCTGGACTTAAAGTATAATACAGCTTCGTTATTAGAAGTGGAGAGTGGTAGCAATGACCCCTGTTCCTATATGCTGACGGTTATTATTTTAAGTGTGATGAGTGGTGAAGCCGAAGGTGGAAAACTGGCGCTTCTGATTGTAACCCAGGTGGTATTTGGTGTGCTTGTGGGTATTGTTGTGGCAAAGGGAACTGGATGGTTACTGTCAAAGGTGAATTTTGCTACAGATGGATTTGATACCATTTTTGTCTTCTGCAGTGCGCTGCTTGCCTATGCAGGAGCTTCTGTGCTTGGCGGAAACGGCTATTTAAGCACTTACATAGCAGGAATTTTATTGGGAAATATGTCGTTGCACAACAAAAAGTCGCTGGTGCATTTCTTTGATGGAGTCAATGGATTAGCGCAGATGCTGATATTTTTCCTGTTAGGACTTTTAGCATTTCCATCCCAGATGCCTAAAGTATTGCTGCCTGCCATAGCAATCGCCCTGTTTTTGACTTTTGTGGCACGTCCGGTGGCAGTATTTGCAATTTTAACGCCGTTAAAATGTTCGGTTCCCCAGCAGATATTTGTCTCTATGGCGGGACTTCGTGGAGCAGCGTCTATCGTATTTGCTATTATGGCAACGGTAAGTCCTACATATATGAAAAATGATATTTTTCATATTGTGATTTGCATTGTGCTGTTTTCCATCAGTTTTCAGGGCTCGCTTCTTGGTATGACGGCAAAAAAACTGGATATGATGGATAAAAATGCAAACGTTATGAAAACCTTCAGCGATTATTCGGAGGAGGTTCCGGTAGAATTTGTCAAAATATCTATAAAGCCTGGTCATCCTTGGGAAAATAAGCTGGTGAAAGATATTATTTCTCTGCCGGATTTACTGATGGTGCTGA
This sequence comes from Clostridiales bacterium, assembly GCA_029006795.1. Taxonomy (GTDB): domain Bacteria; phylum Bacillota; class Clostridia; order Lachnospirales; family Lachnospiraceae; genus Roseburia. The sequence goes on from JAQXGQ010000085.1 coordinate 24,135, forward strand.
TTTTACGGGGGGAGGAAAGGCTGATTCCCAATGGAAATACCATGATACTTCTAGGGGATAAGATTGTGATGAGCGCATTATCTCCGGGGGAAGAATTAGGACTTTGTATTTCAGAATATCATGTGGAAGAGGACAGCAAAATGATAGGAAAACCTTTGGCAAAATTGAAATTTGGCGAAGGAAAACTGGTACTCCTGTTAAAAAGAAATGATAAGGTTGTGATACCAAACGGTAGGACGGTAGTGAGAAAGGATGATGTACTGGTGATAAGCCAGACGTAATAAAAGCAAGCAGCATCCCTTTAAAAAGGAGATGCTGCTTGAATTAAATACGGGATAAATAACTATGGGACAGCAGGAAGTTTTATTTTTCGGTGTTACTGCAGCCTGCATCAAATTCCGGATTGCACATATAAAAGTTTTTGCTGTCAAGTTCATCCTGCACCATACGCAGACCTTCGCCGAAACGCTGGAAGTGTACAACCTCTCTTGCACGAAGAAAACGAATGGGATCGCAGACTTCCGGGTCTTTGACAAGACGCAGGATATTGTCATAGGTGGTTCTCGCTTTTTGCTCGGCAGCCATATCTTCAAATAAATCTGTAATGGCATCCCCCTTCGACTGAAACTCACAGGCGTTGAAGGGAATCCCACCTGCTGCCTGAGGCCAGATACCGGCAGTATGGTCTACATAATAAGGAGCGAAGCCCTGGGCTTCAAGTTCCTCTGCGCTTAAGCCCTTTGTAAGCTGCCTTACAATCGTTGCTACCATTTCAAGATGTGCTAACTCCTCGGTTCCGATATCGGTCAATAGACCGGAAACTTTGCGGTAAGGCATACTGTATCTCTGGGAGAGGTAACGCATGGATGCTCCCATCTCACCGTCGGGGCCACCGTACTGGCTCATTATAATCTTTGCAATCTTTGCATTAGGTCTTGTGATATTGATAGGATATTGCAGTCGTCTTTCATAATTCCACATTAGCAGTTTCCTCCTTCCCAGGGTAACGGTACATCAGACCAGTTCCAGTAATTGTCCGGGTTGGCGCTGTCAATCGTCAATGGTCCGTATTTTTGTGCATATGCCTGCAGGGCACTTCGGCGCAAATCAATATAGTGATTAAAGTAGTTGATGGCTTTTTCGTCCTGCGGGTGGGTATCTAAGTATTCTGTGATATCTACCACTGCAAAACTTACCATGTCAATCCAGTGCAACAATTGTGCCTGATTCATCTGATTAATCATCATGCTCTGCCACACCTCCCGGCTGCCAGAAACGGTCTATCCAGTTCTGGGAAAATTGTGCCGACTTCTAGTGCCTTGTCGGTTTCATATACAGTAGTAAAGTACTGCCAGGGAACATATGCCATGGCAGGAGGAAAAGCAGTATCTGAAAAGGAAGGTTCCTGCATGCAGCCGCAGCGGGGTTCCCGGGTATGTGTCATATTATAATTCCTCATGTGACGTCCTTTTTTGAAACGTATTTTACTATATGTTATGTTCTATTTTGGAAATAGGTGCATAAAATGAGATAGGTATTTGAAAAATATTTTGATAGTCAAAGAAAAAATAGTTGACAAGTACTAGGAAATTAGTTATAGTTATATAGATTTAACGCGTTAAAATATAAAAAAACTATAAAACTTTTATAAAAAAATAGGAGAGTGTGAAAATGGATAACAATACAAATGTAACAAATACAAATGACAACGGCGGATTTTTATGGGGGCTTTTAGGATGCTGTATTCCGTTAGTTGGTTTAATTTTATTTTTAGTATGGAAAGATAATAAACCAAAAACTGCGAAAGCTGCTGGTATCGGTGCAATCGTCGGTGTTGTTATTTCTGTAGTTTCTTACATTCTTATGATGGTACTTGGACTGGGGGCAACATACCTTGCTATGTAGTCTCGGCGAGAATGTCGGCAAATTTTTAAGAATTATGTTTGGATGCCATGCAAGACCGGATCGCTCTTTTTTCTTCCGGGGAAAACAGTTTCCTATCTGTGCTAGATGCACAGGTGAACTTATCGGTATGATTGCGGGAATACCTATTGCGGTCATCTGTGGAGTGCCGGAATTTCAGTTTGTGGGGTTGCTTATGATACCTATGGTGTTTGATGGCTTTTTACAGCTTTTGACACCCTATGAGAGCGGAAATATCAGAAGACTTCTGACAGGAATTGTGTTTGGTGTTGCGTTTATCTTTTTTCTGATTTATTTCCACCGTATCTGCGTGTGGGTTGCGGGAAGTATTCTAAAACTATTTGTGGCGGAACCGTGGAAGATAGATCAGGCGATGAAAGCATTTACTTAAAAGTACATATTACTATTTTGAAAAAAGAAGGCAGAGAAATGGCCTTCTTTTTGTTATATTTACCAAAATTTAAGGAAGTTCTGTAAAATAAGGCCCCGGGCATTGACTTTACCGGGGATAGGTATTACTATTAATAGTTAGTTGAGAATAACTATTAATAAGAAGAGGGACAGAAGATGACGTTAGAAAAATTGCCGATAGGAAAAACAGCAACAATTACCGCCGTTGGCGGAGAAGGCACCCTAAGATGCAGACTCCTTGATATGGGACTGATTCCGGGTACTTTGGTGACAGTTCGTAAAATTGCACCTATGGGAGACCCTATTGAGATCAGACTGCGGGGCTATGAACTTACCATCCGAATGGAGGATGCAAAGAAAATTGAAATAAATCAGGTGGAGGAAACAGAGACACCGGGAGCAGGAGGTGCCTTATGATATTTGCACTGGCAGGAAACCAGAATTGTGGAAAAACGACATTGTTTAACCAGCTGACCGGGGCAAACCAGCACGTAGGAAATTTTCCCGGGGTGACGGTGGATCAGAAAATGGGAGAAATCCGTTCCGTAAAAAATTGCTCCGTAGTGGATTTGCCGGGGATTTATTCCATCAGACCTTATACCAGCGAGGAGATTGTTACCAGAGATTTTATACTGAATGAGAAACCGGACGGTATCATCAATATCGTAGATGCTACCAATATAGAGCGAAATCTTTACCTGACGCTACAGCTTTTAGAGATGCACATTCCTATGGTACTCGCTTTAAACATGATGGACGAGGTGAGGGGAAACGGAGGCTCCATTGATTATAAGAAGATGTCAGAAGAACTCGGAATCCCGGTAATTCCCATCAGCGCGGCAAAGGATGAGGGAATCGAAGATTTAATCAAAGCGATTGTTGAGGTGGCAAAAAAGAAACAATACCCGAAAGTTATGGACTTCTGTGAGCAAGGCCCGGTACACCGTTGCATTCATGCCGTTTCCCATCAGGTGGAAGATCATGCGGTGAATGCAGGAATGTCACCGAGATTCGCAGCAACCAAAATTGTAGAAAATGATACGGACATTATTGCGCGGTTAGAGTTGTCCCAAAACGAATTGGAAATGATGGAACATAGCATTGAGGAAATGGAGAAAGACAGAGGGCTTGACAGAAATGCAGCCTTAGCGGATATGCGCTATCATTTCATTGAAAAAGTCTGTGCTAAAACGGTTAAGAAGTGTCAGGAGAGCAAGGAACACATCAGAAGTGTGAAGATTGATAATGTACTGACGAACAAATATCTCGCGCTGCCTATGTTTTTAGTCATTATGCTGCTGATATTCTTTCTTACTTTCAATGTGATAGGTGCGGCATTAAGTGACTGGCTTGCAATGGGAATCGATGCCTTAACGGCAGCATGCGAGAGAGGGTTGACTGCTTACGGCATCAATCCGGTGGTGAAGAGTCTCTTGATTGACGGTGTGTTTGCGGGAGTGGGCAGTGTGTTAAGTTTCCTGCCGATTATTGTGGTACTGTTTTTCTTCCTTTCTATTTTAGAAGATTCCGGCTATATGGCAAGGGTTGCGTTTGTCATGGATAAGCCACTGCGAAAAATCGGACTTTCCGGCAGAAGTTTTGTTCCAATGCTGATTGGCTTTGGGTGTACTGTTCCGGCGGTGATGGCAACGAGAACACTTTCTTCGGATCGTGACAGAAAGATGACAATTATGCTTACTCCGTTTATGAGCTGCTCAGCGAAGATACCGATATATTCTGTGTTTGCAGCAGCATTTTTCCCTGGAAAAGAAGCGTTTGTTATGATAGTGCTTTATGTGACGGGAATACTGGTGGGTATTTTGTCGGCAGTCGTGTTAAATCGTACTGCATTCCGAGGAAAGCCGATTCCTTTTGTCATGGAACTTCCGAATTATCGTTTCCCCTCTGCAAAAAGTGTGGGACAATTGATGTGGGATAAGGCAAAGGACTTTATTCAAAGAGCTTTTACTGTTATTTTCGTAGCGACTATTATTATCTGGTTTTTACAAACCTTTGACACGAGATTAAATGTGGTAAGTGACAGTGCAGACAGCCTGTTAGCATTGGTGGGACAATGGATTGCACCGATTTTTGCACCGCTTGGTTTTGCTGATTGGAGGGTGTCTACAGCATTGATTACAGGATTCACTGCAAAGGAAGCGGTAGTCAGCAGTTTAAGTGTGCTGACAGGTACGGCTATGGCAGATTTAAGTGCGGTACTTGGTAATATGTTCACGGGACTTTCCGCAGCAAGTTTTCTTGTATTTACATTATTATATACTCCTTGTGTGGCAGCTGTTGCGGCAGTCAAACGTGAGATGGGAAGCGGAGCGAAGGCAGCTATGATTGTGTTGCTGCAATGCGTAGTGGCATGGATTGTGGCGTGGCTGGTGTATTGTGTGGGAGGCATATTCGTATAAATGGGATTTGCAGATGTGGTACTGTTGGGATTAGTAGCATTGTGGCTTTTTCTAGTCATTGTATTTCTGGTAAAAAAGAAGAAAGCCGGAGAGTGTGTCGGATGCAGCGGAGGAACTTGTATGAACTGTCCAAAGAAAGATAGTGTCAAATGTATAAAAGAAAAAAATTATCATTAAAAACAGATTTATTAAAAACAATTTTGAGGAAGAAGAAGCATATGAAGAAACAGGGACGTGTCAGTACAAAGATGATTATTCTGATTCCTGTATTTATTCTTGGAATTGTATCAATCATCTCAAGTTTTTTGGCAGTTAGTAATATCCGCAGCGTTAATGCGAATGCGACACAGATT
>JAQXGQ010000086.1 GCA_029006795.1 Clostridiales bacterium
ACCGTACTCATAAAAACGGTGCTATGATTTCCGCAGTAGACCTGCTGAAAGGTATTGCTGTAGGTACTTCCATGAAAGTGATTACCGTGGAGGGAGCAAATGGCGGTCTTGATACCAACTACGAGGGAAAAGCAAAGGCAGCTATCGACGTTCTTACCAAAGATGGCTATGATTTTGGTTATGTGCACTTAGAGGGACCGGATGAGATGGGACATCAGGGCAGCGTTGAGAAAAAGGTGAAAGCCATTGAAAATCTCGATGCGCAAATTATTAAGCCTATCGTAGAAGGCCTTGAGGCAGCAGGTGAGGAGTTCCGTATGGTGATTTTACCGGATCACCCGACACCAATCTGCATTCGTACACATTCTGCAGACAATGTGCCATATCTGCTTTATGACAGCAGAAAAATGCGTCAGGAAAGCTGGCATTACAATGAAAGGGAGGCAGAAGCTACCGATAATTTTGTGGCAGAGGGTCATAAGTTGATTGATTATTTATTTGAAATGTAAAAGATATTACAAAAGCAGGAAATCTTTTTGGGATTTCCTGCCTTTTTGAGTGTGCAGTGTTTCAATGGATAGTGAATGTTGTTATTTAGAGCAGTAGACTAAGATTGCCTGTCTTGCAAATTCAGTAGTACCCTCGCCTCCCGCCTTGTCAATATTGCGCTTCATGCGCTCATCATTGACATACATTTCACCTAAGCCCTTAAGAATTTCATTGGTACAGGTATAATAATTGTCTGTAATAAATTTCTGCAGCTTCTCGATTTTTTCCTGTACTACTTTTTCGTCAGGGGATAATTCTTTAAGAGAACCGATTTCAGTAAAGACAGATAACAGCTGATGGGCAGTTTCTGTAAGCTCCTGGTTAGATTTCTTTTTTGCTTTTTCTTCGTATTCCTTATATGCATTGGTGGAACCCCATCTCTCTTTCACCTCTGCTGCATATTGCTCCATTTCTGTTTTGCTAAATGCGTTAAAACTCATATGATTAACTCCTTTTTCTTTGATTTTACAGGCAAAAGAAATGAGCTCCTCGATGTGTTTTTTCTGTAATTCTAACAATTTAATTTGCTGGGTAAGCGCTTCTGCCGGGTCAAAGACCGGACTATCGAGGATTTTTTTGATTTCTTTTAACGGAAATTGTAATTCACGAAACATCAAAATGTTTTGTAAACGGCAAAGGGCTGTATCGTCATACAACCGATAGCCTGCATCTGTTATTTTTGTGGGCTTCAAAAGCCCAATGGCATCATAATGGTGAAGCGTGCGCACACTTACACCTGTGAGTTTACTTACTTCATTTACTGTTCGCATATTCATTCCTCCTGTGTGATTGTATCATAAACTATGACGCAACGTCAGAGTCAATAGTATTTTTAAATTTTTTTAGAATGGTTAGGGTGCAAAAGGGGATGTCAAATATGTCATACATTGTATAACAGCCCGTTCGGAACCTGTATATAAGCAAAAGACAAAATAATGAATATGATAAAAGGGAAGAGAGGATTTTGAGGTAATCGTTGTGCAGACAGTTCTTCTCGTAATCGCACTTTCCCTAGATGTGTTTTTGGCCTGTGTCGCTTGTGGAACAGAAAAAATTCAGATAAAAAATGCAGCAGCACTCACAATCAGCGGTATTTGCAGCGGGGTGTTGCTTTTGTCTCTTTTGGCAGGAAGTCTTTTAGAAGGAGCTATTCGGGAAAAGTATACGGAAATACTTTGCTTTGCAGGGCTTTTTTTTGTGGGAGCATTCAAACTGACAGAATATTTTATTAAAAGATATATAAAAAAACATAAGTTTTTATGTAAACGTGTAAAAATTACGTTTTCCCAGTTGAATCTTATTTTAAGTATCTATAATAATCCGGTGATGGCAGATAAAGACCATTCTGCGGTGATGTCTGTTTCCGAGGCAGTGTTTTTTGCACTGGCGATGTCTATGGATGGTCTGTTTGGCGGACTTGGGGCAGGACTTTTAGATATCAGTATCTGGGTTACAATTCTTTGCAATTTTCTGGTGGGCATCGTTGCAATTAAGGCGGGAAGTATTCTTGGAATGAGAGCTGCGTTAAAACGGGACATAGATATTTCATGGATTGGAGGAACTCTGTTTTTAGTGCTTGCATTCAGCAAGGTGTTGTGAGATTAAAGGTGGTATTATATAAAGTGGTGTGCTACAATATCTGTAATTATAAAATACGATGGAATCGTTGCTTATGAAGGGTATAGATAGTGTAGGAAAGGAACGGCAAGGCAATGACAGAAGTGAGATTATTATACGGAAATGAAATACAATGGGCAGTTAATGTGGCAAGAGAGGCATTTGTGGCAGGAATGTCGTTGAATATTCGCTCAAAAGAGGAAGTAGACCGGTTTTACAGTGAGGTGACACCGGAAAAAGTCTGGCAGGAGGGAAATGCCGGAACTTTGTTTCCCTGGGGTGTCTTTAAAGGGGGACAGCTTTGTGCAGTGGGTGCTATTCGCAAAGAAGGGCAGATTACCATGCTCTATGTTCATCCAAACTGCCAGAAGCAGGGAATGGGGACGCTTCTGTTAAATGCCATGCGGGATTATGCCATTGTGGCGCTTCATCTTTCTAAAGTAACAATAGAGGTGACACCGGTGACGTTAGCGCCGTATTTTTATAAGAGAGGATTTGCGGTGGCACCGCAGGGAACAGACACTGTGGGCAGCGTTTGGTTAGAGTGCAGACTATGCCCGGCGCAGCCCACACCACAGATGCCGCTTAGGGTTACTTACCAGAAGAAAAAGGTCAGTGCGAGGGTAATATTGACACTCACCGCCGTTGTACTTGTGGTGTCCTTTGCTGTGATTTCGGGAATTACACTGTATCATCTTGCGAAGGAAGATAGGTATACCATGAAGGATTATTATGACATTATGCAGGAGGATGAGGTGTAAAATGGCCTTTGTCCATAATGTATAATTTTTATGCAGGAATGTATAAAAATTATACATTATTTGTTTCTGTAAAAAGGTTGCAAAATATCCGCTGATATGGTACACTTTTTACAATTTAGAAACAAAACAGGTTTACCTGTTTTGTTTCTATGAGCAAGAAGCGAAGCGGAATGCGAATAACCGCTTATAGAACAACAGGTTTACCTGTTTTGTTTCTATGAGCAAGAAGCGAAGCGGAATGCGAATAACCGCTTATGGAACAACAGGTTTACCTGTTTTGTTTCTATGAGCAAGAAGCGAAGCGGAATGCGAATAATTGAATGACAAGAAAAAGTAAGAAAAAACGGCGACGTTTTTTTTTTTGGAAAAAAAGTGAAAGGACAGGGAAACGAATGAAAGCTCATTTAATACTCGAAGATGGGAATGTATTTACCGGAACCAGCATCGGTTCCACCAGGGAAGTGATTAGCGAAATCGTGTTCAACACATCCATGACCGGTTATCTGGAGGTTTTGACAGATCCCTCCTATGCAGGACAGGCGGTGGTGATGACCTATCCGTTGATTGGAAATTACGGTATCACACCGGATATGGAATCAGGCAGACCCTGGCCGGACGGATATATTGTAAGGGAATTGTCAAGAATGCCGAGCAACTTCCGTGAGGAGGGAACCATTCAGGACTTCCTTACCAAGTATGATATTCCGGGAATTGCAGGAATCGATACCCGTGCACTTACCAAAATCCTTCGTGAGAAGGGAACCATGAACGGTATGATTACCACCAATGAAAATTATAATATAGAAGAAATTATTCCCCAATTAAAAGCATACACCACAGGCAATGTTGTAGACAAAGTTACCTGTGATGAAAAACGAGTATTAAAAGGTACGGGCAAGAAGGTAGCACTTCTTGACTTGGGAGCAAAAAACAATATTGCCCAGTCTTTAAATAAACGTGGATGTGAAGTTACCATTTATCCAGCACACACCACAGCAGAAGAAATTCTTTCTACCAATCCGGACGGAATTATGTTAAGCAACGGCCCGGGAGATCCAAAAGAGTGTAAAGAAATCATTGCAGAAATTAAGAAATTATATGACTCCGATACACCGATTTTTGCAATCTGTTTAGGACATCAGTTGATGGCGCTTGCCACTGGAGCAGATACCCACAAAATGAAATACGGTCATCGTGGAGGAAATCATCCGGTCAAGGATTTGAAGACAAACCGCGTCTATATTTCTTCCCAGAACCACGGTTATGTGGTAGACACTGACAAATTAGACCCGAACGTAGCAAAACCGGCATTTATCAATGTCAATGACGGAACCAACGAAGGCTTAGAGTATGTAGGAAAAAATATTTTCACTGTACAGTTCCATCCGGAAGCGTGTCCGGGACCGCAGGACTCTGCATATCTGTTTGACAGATTTATTGAGATGATGTCAAAAAATTAAGAGCAGAGGCTCTTAATTTTTGAAAGAATTTCCATAGGAAATTCTTTCGGTGAGTCGAAAGGAAAGAGAAGCATAGCAGAGCAAATTCGAACGGTAAAAGTTTAGGAGGATAAAAATGCCAAGAAATCACGATATAAAAAAAGTATTAGTAATTGGTTCCGGTCCGATTGTTATTGGACAGGCAGCAGAGTTTGACTATGCAGGAACACAGGCGTGCCGTTCTTTGAAAGAAGAGGGCGTGGAAGTTGTATTGGTAAACTCCAATCCGGCAACGATTATGACAGATAAGGATATCGCAGATCAGGTATATATTGAGCCGTTGACGGTATCTGTTTTAGAGCAGATTATCGCTAAGGAAAGACCGGACAGCGTACTGCCGACTTTAGGTGGACAGGCAGGTCTTAACCTTGGTATGGAATTAGAGGAAAAAGGTATCTTAGCAAAATATGGTGTGAAATTAATCGGTACGACAGCAGAGACCATTTTTAAGGCAGAAGACCGTCAGGCGTTCAAAGATACTATGGAGAAAATTGGCGAGCCGTGCGCAGCGTCCCAGGTGGTAAACAATGTGCAGGATGGTATTAAGTTTACGAATACTATCGGTTATCCGGTGGTACTTCGTCCGGCATTTACACTAGGCGGAAGCGGTGGCGGTATCGCTCATAACGAAACAGAGTTAGTGGAGATTTTAACGAACGGACTTCGTCTTTCTCGTGTTGGTGAAGTATTAGTAGAGCGTTGTATTGCCGGATGGAAAGAGATTGAGTACGAGGTAATGCGTGATGCTAACGGGAACTGTATCACCGTATGTAACATGGAAAACATTGACCCGGTTGGTGTGCATACCGGTGACTCCATTGTTGTAGCTCCTTCTCAGACATTAGGAGATAAAGAGTACCAGATGCTCCGTACTTCTGCATTAAACATTATTTCTGAGTTAAATATTACTGGTGGATGTAACGTACAGTACGCACTTCATCCGGAAAGTTTTGAATATTGTGTTATCGAGGTAAACCCGCGTGTATCACGTTCCTCTGCATTAGCATCAAAGGCAACCGGATATCCAATCGCAAAAGTAGCGGCAAAAATCGCATTGGGTTACACCTTAGATGAGATTAAAAATGCGATTACCGGAAAAACTTACGCAAGTTTTGAGCCGATGCTTGATTACTGTGTTGTAAAAATTCCGAGACTTCCATTTGATAAATTTATCACTGCAAAGAGA
>JAQXGQ010000087.1 GCA_029006795.1 Clostridiales bacterium
TAATATTTTACACACAAAAAAGTGGATAGACAGACTATCCACTATACATTCCTAACTCGCAAGTCGCGATATTGAAATATGAACCATGAGTCACACGTCAATCGGTGCTCCGGTGAGAGTGGATACTCTACTTTGTTTTCAACAACTACTATACAATATCACAGAAAAAAAATTCTGTCAACTATTATTTTTCATCTTCAATAAGTTTTCGAATACTCTGCTGCTCTTCGGTACTAATTAGGTTCTGCACATCCAAAATTGTAATCAGTTCTTTATCCTTAGACGCAATATCATTAAAACAATTCTGTGTTGCATTCATAATCTGAGGCATCGGCTCAATCTCTCTATCCGGTACATCTATGATTTCTCTGACACTTTCCACTTCAAGTCCGACCTTCATCCCGTTTACACCCGCCACAATCACATTCTGCACATTTTTCTCAGGATACCCAAACCTAGAAGCCAGACTGTAAATTGGTACAATGACACCATGCAGCTTTATAACCCCTTTTATATTAGATGGTGCCTCCGGCACTCCGAACACATTCATTTTAGTCTCAATTGATTCCACATCATTCACCGGTAATCCAAAACAGATACCGTTCATCAGGAAAGTTAATAACTGCATATGTATCCGCTCCTTTTTTCTATCAGCTTTTTATAATTTCTTCCTAAAATTATACTAACATCTATCCTAAAATTTAGCAAGAATAACTTAGAAATGCCTTCTTTGACTTTTTATACAAATTACCGTATGATAATTACAAACTTTATAGAAAGGATTTGACATCATTATGGATACAAGAATTGTAGATTTACATGTACATTCCTCCGAATCAGACGGTACTTTAACACCAGAGGAAGTTGTTTTTGCAGCAAAAGAGGCAGGGCTTTCCGCCATTGCCTTAACAGACCATGACACCTGTTCCGGTGTAAAAAAAGCTCAAGCTGCTGCCCTAAAAACCGGCATTGAACTTGTTCCGGGCATTGAACTTTCCACTGCCTATCTTCTCCCAAATGGAGAAGAGAAAGAAATTCATGTGGTAGGACTTTTCATCGACACAGAAAATGCACCTCTCTTAGAAAAGACTGCTGAATTCCGCTCTTTTCGGGACAAGCGTAACGAAAAAATGGTGGAAGCTCTGCAAAAAGAAGGATTTCCTATCACAATGGAAGCCCTTCTTGCTGAAAATCCTGACTGTGTTATCACCCGTGCCAACATCGCACGCTTTCTTTTAAATCACGGCTGTATCAAAAGTATCAGCGAGGCTTTTGACAAGTACATCGGCGATGGCTGCCGCTGCTATGTGGGAAGATTTAAGATTACGCCAATGGAGGCTGTTTCCCTCATTAAAGGAGCCGGGGGAACCGCTATTCTCGCCCATCCGCTGCTTTATCACTTAAGTTCTGTTTATCTGCAGAAACTGATTGATGATATGAAAGCATCGGGACTTGATGGCATCGAAGCAATTTATTCCACTTACACCACGGGAGAAGAACAGCTCGTCAAAAAAATAGCCCGTGAAAACGGACTCCTCATCAGTGGCGGTTCCGATTTCCACGGTGCTAATAAACCCGCAATCCATCTTGGCACGGGACGGGGCAGCCTCTATATTCCTTACTCTATATTAGAAGATATCAAGGCAGCCCGCTGTTAAATTTTATTTATAGAATAAATTTTTCAATGACCTCTGCAATGGCATCATGGTTATTATCCCTCTCAGTGACGTAATCTGCCACAGCTTTCAAATCATCAATCCCATTTTTAACGGCAATTCCGAGGTGGGCAGCCTGTATCATGCTGATATCATTCTGCTCATCTCCCACTGCTATGGTACAATCCATCGGCATATTTAAAATCTTAGTAAGCTCCTCAACTCCGGTAGCTTTGCTTGTGCCACACGGACAATACTCTAAATACTCCTTGCTAGAAAAGAAACTGTTACATTTTCCTTTTTCCCACTTCATATTGTTTTTCTGGAATTTCACCAGCCGCTCCTTGCGCTCTAAGGCAATCAACAGTACTTTTTGCGGTTCTTCCTCTAAGACATCTAAAATACTGTCCGCTAACTTATAATTGATGTGGGAACGCCCTATATAATAATCTAATTCCTTGGTATGTTTTCTGGTAATTACGTCCGTATTGTTGTAAGTCTGCACATACAGCCCTGCTCTCCTTGCACGCTCAAAAATCTCCTGCACCACATCAATGGGGATAGAACGTTTTAACAAAACTCTGTCCGCAGAACAATCATACAAAACCGCACCATTAAATGCCACCATGTAGCATCCCGGTGTCGTCAGCCCTAATTCTCTCGCCACAATCCTACCACTCTCTACCGGACGTCCGGTTGCAAGTGCAACATAATGCCCTTCCTCAAGCATCCTTGTGATTGCTTTTCTGTTTCCCTCACTGACAGACTTGTCATCACTTAATAACGTCGCATCTAAATCGACAAATAATATTTTATGGTTCATAAGCCCCCCTCCTCTTCTGTCAATCTCATGGGTCACTCTATCGGTTCTGCAGGAATAAACACCCTCTCCCTGTAGATATGTTCCTGCTTTGGTACAGCCTCTAGGGCTTCCTCACAAAACTGAGCCTGTGAATTTACAAGAACTTTTCCTCTTTTATCTATTTTCTCATAATTTCCGTCAGATTTCAAGACATGAGCTTTCGTATTGTCAGATAATTCTACCTCAAGAATATGTTTTACGTCTTTTTTCAGTTTTTCATCCAATACGGGGAACAATATCTCTACCCGTCGGTCTAAATTTCGTGGCATCCAGTCTGCACTGCCCATGTAAATTTCTTCATTGCCGTCATTCCAAAATGCAAAAATACGGCTGTGCTCTAAAAAATTTCCCACAATAGAGCGCACCTCTATATTCTCGCTAACACCCTTAATGCCTACCTTCAAACAACAGATACCGCGAACCACCAGTTTAATCTTCACGCCTGCTGCTGAAGCCTCATATAATGCCGCAATGATTCCCTCATCACAAAGAGAATTCATTTTCGCCACAATCTGTGCCGGTCTGCCTGCTTTCGCATGTTTGATTTCTCTTTGTATCAGCCGCATAAATTTCCCGCGAAGCCAGATAGGCGCTACGGACAATTCATTCCATGACAAAGGTTCAGAATAACCGGAAAGCATATTAAACACCGCAGTAGCATCCTCTCCAATTCCCTCATGGCAGGTAAAGATGCCGCAGTCTGTATATAATTTTGCTGTGGAATCATTATAATTTCCGGTTCCAAGATGCACATAACGTCTGATTCCGTCCTCTTCCCGACGCACTACAAGTGCAATTTTGCTGTGAGTCTTCAACCCTACCAAACCATAGATTACATGACACCCTGCCTGCTCTAATTTTTTTGCCCAGACGATATTGTTTTCTTCATCGAAACGCGCCTTTAGCTCTACTAACACGGTAACCTGCTTGCCGTTTTCCGCAGCCTGTGCTAAAGAAGCAATAATCGGAGAATTTCCGCTGACACGATAAAGCGTCTGCTTAATTGCAAGCACATCCGGGTCCTTTGCCGCCTGCCTAATAAAATCCACTACCGGATCAAAGGTCTGGTAAGGATGATGAAGCAGAATATCCCCCTTCCGAATCAAATCAAAGAGATTCTCTCCCGGATCAATCTTTGGATGACGCTGTGGCTTATAAGGCTCATAACGCAAATGGTCACATCCCTCTAATCCGTACATCTTCATAAGAAAGGTCAAATCAATCGGACCCTGGATTTTATAAATATCTTCTTCCGCTACCTTTAACTCATCCTTCAGGAAACGAAGCAGCCGTTTATCAATGCCGTCCTCCACCTCTAAACGGATAACTTCACCCCACTGGCGCATCTTTAACTGTTTTTGTATTTCCTTTAATAAGTCTGCTGCCTCATCCTCATCAATAGTAAGGTCTGCATTTCTCATAATCCGGTAAGGATAAGCGCACTGTACCTCATAGTTCAAAAACAGCTTATCAATATTTTTTTCGATAATCTGTTCTAACAGAATAAATACCTTTTCCTCCGAATTTTCTGACGGCACCTGCACTAAACGCGGCAGAACGCTCGGCACCTGTACCGTTGCAAATTCTACTTCCTTTTCAGATACCTTTTTTCCCTTTTCACTTCGTTTTACAATTAAGGCCGCAATATTTAATGTCTTATTGCGAATTAACGGAAACGGTCTTGACGCATCCACCGCCATAGGGGTCAGCACCGGATAGACATTCTCCTCAAAATATCTGTCCACATATTTCTCCTGTTTCTCCGTCAAGTCCTCATAGGCATTTAAAATATATAGCTGGTTCTGGCGCATCAACGGAATCAGAGAACGGTTATAGGTATGATACTGCAGTTCCACTAATGCTCTCGTCTTTACATTGATTTCAGCTAACTGCTCCGTCGCCGTCATCCCTGCGATATCCTTTTTCCGATAGTCTGCATGCACCATATCCTTAAGGGATGCCACACGAACCATGAAAAATTCATCTAAGTTTGAGGACGTAATACTAACAAATTTCAATCGCTCTAACAGAGGAATACTTTTATCTCTCGCTTCATTTAATACACGACCGTCAAATTTCAGCCAGCTTAATTCCCTGTTTTCATAATATTCCGGATTTGTAAACTGTTTTTCCATAATAACCCCTTCTATAAAATTTTAGTTTCACTATACACGTTTTTCTTTTATAACCGGTTTGATACTGAACACATTCTCAAAATAGGCAATCTTTGCATCAAAAAGTGCCTTTTCCAAAGCAATGTCTCCCTCTGTCTCAATCGTTATAATCAGTTCCTTTCCTTTGACTACTGCCCGCACATTTTTAAACTTCTGTTTATGGCTGCGATCCATCGCATTTGATACTCTAAGGATTGCGGAAAGTTTTGCCACCGTAAGATAACTCTCCTGATCTAACCTGTCTGCAAGTTCTTCATAGGGTGCTAACGGGTAAGTGTTATAAAGTACGGTGTATGCCACAATCTGGCGCTCTAAGTGTGTCAGACCGATAATTTCTGATGCCATAATGATATCATAAGAGCACATTGGCCCGTTAGAAAAGCTGATGTATTTTCCACAGTCATGGAGGATTGCAGCTACCTGTAGCAGAAGACGTTCCCGCTTGCCAAGTCCATGTATTTTTTTCATGGTATCAAAAATTAAGGCTGACATTTTTGATAACGCATCAATATGAGGGGAATAACTCATATAGCGTCTTGACAGGCTTTTTGCCGCTGAGACAATATCTGCCTCAAAATCATGGGTACTCTTACAAAGATGTTCTCTCTCCACATAATCACAGGCAATCCCATCGCTGACACTGACTCCCGGCGCCCATAACTCCTCTGCTCCGATTTTTGCCGCCATACATTTAAAAATAATCAGATAAGGAACAATCAATGTATCATTTTCATTAGAAAGGCTCAATTCCTCAGAAATTTCTTCCACATTCTTATTTTTCAACTGATCTAAAAATTGTTGAAACACTTCTATTTTTAATGTTTTTTCCGTACTTTTTTTCATTCTGCTGGAAATCTCTGTAATATAATCTCCGATGATAATCAGATATTTTACCTTTCTCCCTTCCATGTACATGGCACGGAATACTTCTAGCTGTTTCTCCACCACTTCTTCAATCTGAAGCTCATACTGGGCAAGATTACTACTCTTTTTCGCCAGCTGTTCCTGAAGTTTGATGGCACCAAGCCCTAAGTGCTGTGTGGTGACCACTTTCCCTTTGGAAAAAATCGTAATCTGCAATCCGCTGCCACCCACATCTACCACGGCTGCTCCCTTGTCTGTCATCTCTTCAAATCCTTCTTGCATTGCCACAGATTTATAACTGATGAACCGATGCTCTGAGTTACTTAAAACCCGCACATTAAGACCTGTTCTAATCTTTATCTGATCTAGGACAAACAGTTCATTTCTGGCATCTCTGAGTGCCGCTGCGGCATATGCTTCATAACTGTCTACCCTGTATCCTTTCATAATGGCAGTAAATTCCTCTAGAGTATCACAGAGTGTCTCCACCAGTTCATAACCGATACTCCCCTTAGAGTAGGTATCTCTTGCCAGTTCAATTCTGGTTCTCACATAATCAATTTCCCTGATCTTGCGCTTTGCAGATATCTCAAATATCTTCAGACTTACTTCATTAGAACCAATGTAAATTGCCCCAAACGTATGAATGTTCATGCCAGTTCCCCCTTATATGGATTTATCTCATTGTTTTCCCAGCAAATAATTGATAAACTGCTGCGCGGTTCTTCCTGAAAGTCCTCCATGAGATAATTCCCATTTGTTTGCCTCCGCTAAAAGTTCTTCCTCTGCCATAGTAATATCGTTCTTTTTGGCTAACGCACATACAATCTGCTGAAACTCTTTTTTACTTGGAGCTCCAAAGTATATGGTGACACCAAACCGTGCATAAAGAGACAGTTTTTCCTGTACAGTGTCAGAGGTGTGCATATCCTCCCTGACTTCCTCTTTATCAGAAAAAGTCTCCCGTATCAGGTGACGTCTGTTAGAAGTGGCATAAATTAACACATTATCCGGTTTTTTCTCTAAACCGCCCTCAATCACTGCTTTTAAGTACTTATATTCTACCTCAAATTCCTCAAAAGATAAATCATCCATATAGATAATAAATTTGTAATTACGGTTTTTTATCTGCGCAATCACATCATTCAAATCACAGAATTGATGCTTATATACCTCAATAAGTCTTAACCCTTTTTCATAATACTGGTTAGCGATTGCCTTAATACTGGTGGATTTACCGGTTCCCGCATCACCAAATAAAAGGCAGTTGTTCGCTTCTTTCCCATTTACAAAAGCCTCTGTATTATCAATTAACTTTTGTTTTGCAATTTCATATCCCACCAAATCGTCTAATTTTACATGGGCAATATTCGTAATCGGAACAATCTCTGCCCCCTCTTGCTTATGCTGAATACGGAATGCTTTATGTAAGCCTAATTTTCCCACACCAAATTCACGATAAAATTCCGTAACCTCTGCCTGAAATTCGGCAACAGTTCTAGCGTGCTCTAACCGCTCTGTCAAATCACAGATACGGTCACGGATACGTTTATTGAACATTCTTCCGCTGTGTTCCATACTTTCATACTGCAAAATCACGTCAATGCAGTCTACCTCGTAAAGTTCAGCAAAGTCATGAAAATCAAAATCAAACAGCTCTTTGATAATTTTGAAATCATGGAGAGCAATCTTATTAATAGAGCCTTCCACCTCACCCCGGATTTCACATGCCTTACTGTAGGCATTTTCATTATTCACCAGAATAAAGGCAAGAAAATTGTGCCATAAATTTCCCCGAAAACCGTGGCTTACTGCCAGTTCGGACAACTGATTAAAACACTCATAAAACAGTGCCCCGATATCCTCCCTGTTATAATACTCATTCCTGTAATTTTCCATAATCCAGGTCATATTGTAAAAAAGTTTTCCATTTTCAAAATTCTTGTATAGAATTAAATTTTTTGTACTTTCCATTGTTTCTAACCATACCTTTTCTTAATAATTTCCAAGTATTTTCAGGCTGATGGTTTCTTCCTGCAGTCCTCTCAGAGCATTCTGCACCGCCGCATCATTTAAGTTGCCGTCAAAGTCCACAAAGAAACGATATTCCCAATTTTTCCCCTGCACCGGTCTTGATTCTATCCGGTTCATGTTGATGCCATTATAAATAAAGTGTGACAACATGTGATAGAGAGAACCGCTTTCATGGGGAATCTCAAAGCAGACGCTGATTTTCTTCGCATCTTTTGTAAAAATATGCTTCCGCGTGACAATGATAAAACGTGTAGCATTTTCCTTATTATCCTGAATTCCTTCTTCTAATACCTTCAAGCCATAAATTTCTGCATTTAATCTGCTAGCAATAGCTGCTTTATATATCTTTCCGTCCTGTTTCACCTTCTGTGCCGCCATCGCGTTATTTTTGAAGCTGTGTTTTTCCCACTCCCTGTGTTCCTCTAAATACCTTGAGCTCTGCATCAAAGCCTGCGGATGAGCATAAACATCTGTGATATCAGAAAGTTCTGCCTCCGGCAATCCAAGCAGGGCATGATTCACACGGATAATCTGTTCTCCTACGATACAGTTATCATACTCCACCATCAGGTCATAATTTTCTGAAACGATTCCTGCAGAAGAATTCTCTATTGGCAAAACTGCATAATCTGCATCACCATTTCTGATTGCCTCCATGGCATCCCGCCAGTTCTCCACATGATAACTATCTACATTTTCACCAAAATACTCCTTTAATGCCAATTGTGTATAAGCGCCTTCAATTCCCTGGTAAACAATTTTTGCTGTTTTATAGTCTAAATTATCCACCATAGTAAAATCCGGTTTTTCAAAAATGCCGTGGGCAGTCATCAACTGATACTGTCTTTTTCTGCTCATAGACATAATCTGCTCAAATAATTCCTGGATACCGTGTCTGTTAAACGGCGTATCTGCTAATGCGGTAAGGGATGCTAATTTGCTCTCCTCACGCTCCTTATCAAACACTTTTTTTCCTGTCTCTATCTTGTACTCTGCAACTTCTGCGGCAATCTCCATCCGCTCCTGGTACAACGATACTATCTCTTTATCAATCTTATCAATCTGTTCTCTTAATTCTTTTAAATCTTTCATGTTTCACCTTTTTATTTTTATTAATATAATCAAGCTCACACACAGCTAGTTCACATTAACTATAGTACATTAACGTGTGAATATCAAGACACCCTTGCAAGTTAATATGCGGAAATGTTATAATTTTTTTAAGAAAAATAGTTATTACTGAACAGAAAAGAGGGTTTATTATGAAAAAGAAATTACCGCTGATTATCTTCCTCTTAATACTTGCAGCCGGCATTGTTTTAGGGGTTTATCAACATCTCAATTCAAAAACGAAATTTAATGATAACTGCGTTAATGGCAATACTGCCGGAAATCTCTATGGCGCCGGTTTATTTTGTGAGTATGACGGAACGATTTACTTTGCAAATCCTTCCGATAACTGCAGGCTCTACTCTATGAATACCGATGGAACACATCTGAAAAAATTATCCGACGATGTTGCTTCTTTTATCAATGCAGACGACAATTATCTCTATTATGTGAGAAATAATCCCGTCAGCGATGAAAAATATTCTTTTATCAATGTCAATACTGATAGTCTCTGCCGTGCTGACCACGATGGAAAAAATATTTTAGTATTGGATACCGAACCTTGTATGTATGCGTCTCTCTTCGGTAATTACATATTCTATCTGCACTACGAAGAAAACAATGGTACTACCTTATATAAGGTAAAAATCGATGGAACCGAAAAACAGCAGGTAGAGGAGAATCCTTACCAGACCTGTTCTGCCAGCAGTCAGTATTTCTATTATATAGGTGATAAGGGTGCCGTATGGCGCTACGATACCACTTCCCTCTCCACCACCTGCGTTTACACGGACAACTGCTGGATGCCAACGGTATCATCAGACGGCACTATTTTTTATATGGACTGCAATGATGACTATAAGCTCACTAAATCCGACCTGTTAGGAGGTGACAAAATTCATCTTGCCGAAGACAGACTTGATTCCTACAATGCCTGCGGCAATTATATTTATTTCCAGCGCAGCAGTGGAACAGACCCGGCACTCTGCCGCATCCGCACAGACGGTTCCGATTACCGGGTGATTGCAGAGGGTGTCTATTCAGATATCAATACTACCTCCACTGATGTTTATTTCCGGGAATTTTCCTCCGGTATCATGTACCGCAGTCCCATTGATGCACCGGATGAAGTAAGTATCTTTTCTCCGGGAAAATAAAGAACTTCATCGATTACAGTTTTAAAAGAGGATGCCACATAAGCATCCTCTTTTTCATGTAAAATCAAACAGTGATAACTGGTTCGACTCAGGCATATCGCCGAGCAGTCCTAAATCTCCCATCAAGTCAATGACGGTTTTTGTCGCCTTTGTTCTCTGACGGAAATCATCTTTTGACAGGAATTTTCCGTCCTTTGCCGCCTCCGCTACTGCGATTGCGGCATTATCTCCCATACCGTCAATGGTATTTAGTGCCGGCATAAGCTTGCCGTCAATAATCTGGAAACGGTCGGGCTTTGCCCGGTAAATATCAATGGGCATAAACTCAAATCCTCTGGCATACATCTCCTGCACGATTTTCATGTCACGGTATACATCCTGTTCCTTCTTAGACAGACTGTCCTTCCTGCGCTCATAGTCCTTCTGGAAGTAAGCAAGACGTTCTTTTCCCTGACACATGATTTCATAGTTGAACCCGGTGGCACGGATAGAAAAATATGCCGCATAATAAGCAAGCGGATAAAATACCTTACAGTAAGCAATACGCCATGCCATCATAACGTATGCTGCCGCATGTGCCTTCGGGAACATGTATTTAATCTTCTTACAAGACCAGATATACCAGTCCGGTACACCGTGGTCCGTCATTTCCTTTTCCCACTCCGGCTTTAATCCTTTTCCTTTTCGCACTGATTCCATAATGGTAAAGGACTGCTCACTGTCAAGTCCCATCTGAATCAGATAAATCATAATATCATCACGGGTACAAATGGCAGTGGAAATGGTTGCCTTTCCCTCCTCAATTAAGGTCTGGGCATTGCCTAACCACACGTCGGTACCGTGGGACAGACCCGATATACGAATTAAATCAGAAAATTCCTGCGGCTTTGCATCGATAACCATCTGCATCGCAAATTCTGTACCAAACTCAGGTATTCCGAGACATCCTAATGGAATACCATTGATTTCCTCCGGAGTGACCCCTAATGCACTTGTATTTTTAAACAGCGACATGACCGATTCGTCATCTAGCGGGATGGTGGTCGGGTCAATTCCCGTCAAATCCTGAAGCATACGAATCATGGTCGGATCATCGTGTCCTAGAATATCAAGTTTCAACAGATTGTGGTCGATGGAGTGATAATCAAAATGGGTGGTGATGGTGGCTGTGGTCATATCATTTGCCGGATGCTGTACCGGAGTAAAGGTATTGATTTCCTCTCCCACCGGAAGCACCACAATACCGCCGGGATGCTGTCCTGTTGTTCTTCTTACACCCACACACCCCTGCACGATACGGTCAATCTCGCAGTTTCGTTTGCGGATTCCACGCTCCTCATAATAATTCTTGATATAACCAAATGCCGTCTTGTCTGCTAACGTACCAATGGTTCCTGCGCGGAAAGTCTGACCGTAACCAAAAATAACCTCGCAGTAAGCATGTGCCTTACTCTGGTACTCACCGGAAAAGTTTAAGTCGATATCCGGCTCTTTATTTCCCTTAAAGCCCAGGAAGGTTTCGAAAGGAATGTCAAAACCGTCCTTTACTAATTTTGCCCCACAGACCGGGCAGATTTTATCCGGCATATCACAACCGCTCCGTCCGGAAAATGCTTTTACCTCCGACGAGTCAAAATCACTGTATTTACAAATTTCACAGCGGTAATGCGCCTGAAGCGGATTTACCTCGGTAATACCGGACATGGTTGCCGCAAAGGATGAACCAACGGAACCACGGGAACCTACCAGATATCCATCCTCATTGGACTTCCACACCAGTTTCTGGGCGATGATGTACATAACGGCATAGCCGTTGGATATAATGGAATTTAGCTCCCTGTCTAACCTCTCCTTTACAATAGGAGGCAGCTCCTCTCCATACATGCTATGAGCCTTTGTATAACAGATATCCCGAAGCGTCTGGTCAGAATTTTCAATGACCGGCGGACATTTATCGGGACGCACCGGTGCAATTTTCTCACACATATCTGCTATTTTATTTGGGTTTGTAATAACCACTTCTTCCGCCTTACTGCTGCCTAAATATTCAAACTCCTTTAACATTTCCTCGGTGGTACGCAGATAAAGCGGTGCCTGGTCGTCCGCATCTTTAAAGCCTTTTCCCGCCATGATGATTCGGCGATAGATTTCATCCTCCGGGTCTAGGAAATGTACATCACAAGTTGCCACTACCAATTTATTGAATGTCTCTCCTAATTTTACAATTCGGCGGTTGATATCCTGCAGTTCTTCGATGGAATTAATTGGCTCTTTGTCACTGCGGAGCATAAATTCGTTATTTCCTAAAGGCTGAATTTCCAGATAATCATAAAATTTAACGAGACGAATAATCTCCTCTTCCGGTCTGCCTCCGATGATTGCCCGGTACAATTCTCCCGCCTCGCAGGCAGAACCGATTAAAAGTCCCTCCCGGTACTTTACAAACTCACTTTTAGGCACTCTCGGCCGTTTATTATAATACGTCAGATGTGACATGGACACTAATCGGTAAAGATTGATGCGCCCAATATCATTCGTTGCCAAAATAATTGCATGGTAGGTGGGCATCTTCATAACGGCTTCCGGGGATGTAGAACCCATTTTATTGACATCACCTAACGTTTCTATTCCTCGCTCTTTTAGCATTTCAATAAACTTCACAAAGATTTCTGCCGTACATCCTGCATCATCTACGGCACGGTGATGATTCTCTAAAGAAACACCTAACGCTTTTGCAACTGTGTCTAATTTAAAACGATTTAAGTTTGGCAGCAAAATACGTGCCAATGCCACAGTATCTATGATGGTAAAATCGTTTTCTAACTCCTGCCTCTCACAGTTTTTGATGATAAAACTCATATCAAATTCTGCATTATGCGCCACCATAATGGCGCCTTTGCAGAACTCCATAAACTCCGGCAGAATCTCTTCGATTTTCGGTGCTTCCATTACCATATCATCTTTAATGGAAGTCAGTTCCTCAATCCGAAAAGGAATCGGTACTTCCGGATTGACAAAAGTGGAAAATTTGTCCGTAATCACTCCATTTTCTACTTTCACCGCTCCAATTTCAATAATTTTATCCTTTTCCGGTGAGAATCCTGTGGTCTCTAAATCAAACACCACATAAGTATCATCTAAATTCTGGTCTTTGGAGTTGGTGATAATGTCTTTCAAATCATCCACCAGGTAGGCTTCCACACCGTAAATCACTTTAAAGTCATCATCCGGGGACAAAGCATGGTTTGCATCCGGAAATGCCTGCACATCTCCGTGATCTGTGATAGCGATTGCCTTGTGCCCCCACTTCATAGCCCGCTTTACGATATCCTTTACCTCAGAGACACCGTCCATAT
>JAQXGQ010000088.1 GCA_029006795.1 Clostridiales bacterium
ATCAGACAGGATAGGCATTTTTATTTTCGCTTGTTTCTCTTATCGAGAAAGGCAAGCAACGCTACAATCAAGCTACCAAAGGACATCAGCAAAGCTAATATCCCAATGAAAATCGAAATGATCTCATAAGCTGTCATCGGCGCCACCTCCCTTCCTATGTATTCCGGTAAACCGGTATCATAAACTCGGGAGGCTACCTCTACGCTTCGCTCCGGTCGGCGCTAAACAAGCGTCCCCCGGACGCTTAACGCCCTGTCATGGGTACTTTCCTTAAGCAATATTCTAACATACACATACTAAACATTGCAATAAAAGTCTATTTCAACAATTCATTTAATATATTTTTATACTGTGTCCTCCTGGCACTTCAAATGTGTCTCTTTCTTTATGCTTACAAAATACCCATTTCCCATTACTCTGTGAAATAATTACCGCAAATTTCAACAATGAATCGTCTATTGAATCATAAAATTTCACTTCCAACATATTCTTCTTCCTCCACTGAAATCTCTATAATTATATTTGCCTTGAAACAAAGTGTACAATTTCTTTCCCCGGCTCAAGAATATATGACATCAACTCCAAAGGATATACCTTAGTACCTTTCTTTAAATCCTCTAGCGGAACCCAACAGAAATCTAAATCAATTCTCTCATTATCCAGCTCATCATATCCATGAAATACTCCATCCAAAGGAATACCATCATCTACTAAGTGAACATTATAATAAAGGCAAATCTGATGGCATGGTCTTTTACCCCATGGAAAATATATTTCACCAATTGCCAGTAAATTATCTACCTCAATCTTAGCATGAATCTCTTCTTCAAATTCTCTTTTTAGCGTTTCCATACTTGTTTCCATCGCTACTACATGTCCGCCAATAATTGCATAATCATCATTTTTTGGACGCTGTAATAAAATTTTTCCATTGTATGTCAATATGCCACCAACCCTATACGAAAATACGAAATCATCATTCTTAAATAAAATATCCACTTAACCGCCTCCAATCATTAAATTAAAATACATATCCCATTATTCATTGCATTACTCCGCCCACAAATAGAGCCAAAGTAGAGCCATTTGATAAAACAAATGCCGGAAACCCGCATAAATACAGGCTTTCGGCATTTTAATCCTTTATTCAAACTCAATCGTCCCAGGTGGTTTACTCGTCAAATCATAGAATACCCTGTTCACCCCTCTGACCTCATTAATTATCCGGCTCATCACCGTCTGTAAGACTTCAAACGGAATTTCCGCAGCCTCGGCTGTCATAAAGTCAATGGTGTTCACTGCTCTAAGTGCTACTGCATAATCGTAAGTTCTCTCATCCCCCATGACTCCAACAGAGCGCATGTTCGTGAGTGCCGCAAAGTACTGTCCTATGGTCTTGTCCAAACCGGCTTTTGCTATTTCCTCACGGTAAATTGCATCGGCATCCTGCACGATGCGCACCTTCTCGGCAGTCACTTCGCCGATGATACGGATTCCAAGACCCGGGCCTGGGAATGGCTGGCGGTATACCAGTTTCTCTGGAATCCCAAGCTCTAAACCGGCTTTTCTGACCTCATCTTTAAAAAGGTTGCGAAGAGGCTCAATAATCTCTTTAAAATCTACGCAGTCAGGAAGTCCTCCCACGTTGTGATGAGATTTGATGACTGCGGATTCACCGCCGAGACCGCTCTCAACCACATCCGGGTAAATCGTTCCCTGTACTAAGAAATCAACGGCACCGATTTTCTTTGCTTCCTCTTCAAATACACGGATGAATTCTTCACCGATAATTTTACGTTTCTTTTCGGGCTCAGAAACACCGGCTAATTTGCCGTAGAAACGCTCCTGTGCATTGACACGGATAAAATTCAATTCATAAGGGCCGTTAGGGCCGAATACTTCCTCTACCTCGTCACCCTCATTTTTACGGAGCAGACCGTGGTCTACAAAAACACAGGTCAGCTGGTCACCGATTGCCTTTGCAAGCATAACTGCTGCAACGGAGGAATCCACACCACCTGAAAGGGCACACAATACTTTTCCCTTTCCTACCTTTGCCCTGATTTCCTGAATGGAATTTTCCACAAAAGAATCCATACGCCAGGTTCCTGCACAACCGCAGATACCACGTACAAAATTGTGAAGCATCTTAGTTCCTTCCTGAGTATGAAGCACCTCCGGGTGGAACTGGATTGCATAAAGATTTTTCTCGCGATTTTCCGCTGCTGCCACCGGACAATCTGCGGTATGTGCTACAATTTCAAACCCTGGCGCTACTTTGGAAATATAATCAAAATGGCTCATCCAGCAGATCGTTTTCGATGAAACATCTCCAAATAACGGCGAAGCCGTTTCCACCATTACCTCTGTTTTTCCGTATTCACGGACAGGCGCTTTCTCCACCTTCCCCCCTAATACATGCATCATAAGCTGGGCACCGTAGCATAACCCTAATACCGGTATACCTAATTCAAAGAGTTCCTTTGAATAAGTTGGTGAATCTGCTTCATAACAGCTGTTCGGCCCGCCGGTAAGAATAATTCCCTTAGGGTTCATGGCTTTAATCTGCTCAATGTCCGTCTTGTAGGAATATATTTCACAGTAAACATTACATTCTCTGACACGCCTTGCAACCAACTGGTTATACTGACCGCCAAAGTCAATGACAATTACTTTTTCCCCGGAAAGAGACTTTTCCATTTCCATATTGACTTTTCCTCCTGTTTTTTTCAATTACTGCTATTATAAAATGGTTTTCGGCAGTTTACAAGGTTTTTTCCCCTTCACAACAGATTTTGTCAATTTAATCAAAAAAGTATGGGATTTACAGTAGCATACACATTCAATTCGTATAGCATCTTTTCTGACGGGGAATACTATTTCCATGAAAAAAAATCAGACACAACCGGATTTTCGACAACTCTGCCGACCGGGGCAGAAACAGATTGCAGACTTTATCTCTCTTATGTTCTTCTTTTATTTTGTGACCTCTATCGGCGGATACCTTTGGGAAGTACTAATTTTCCTCTGGAAAGACGGTACTTTCCGCAACCGTGGTTTTCTTTATGGACCGTGGCTGCCTGTGTACGGTGTGGGAGCTGTGGTTTTTTACCTGTTCTTTGTGAAAATAAAAGATCACCCTGTCAGAGTCTTCTTTCTCTCTGTCCTTGTAGGAATCGGATTAGAATTTCTGATAGGATGGTTGCTTGATACTTTCTGGAATTTACGCTATTGGGATTACTCCGATTATCCCCTAAATCTCTTTGGCTATATCAGTCTCTATTCCGCATTGGGATTTGGGATTGCAGGAGTACTTTGGGTCTGCCTGTTTTCGAGACTCCTTGAAAAACTATGGTTTCATCTTCCCCCGAATTTTCGATATGCTTTTCACACTTTGCTAGTTCTGCTTCTTTTACTGGATGTTTCAGCAGCATTGATTTTTCCCAACACCGGAACCGGCATCACCTTTTCGAAATAAAGAATCTAAAAGCGGGAACAACTATCCTACGATGCTGTTCCCGCTGTATATATCCTAACCATTTTACTATACCCGCTCAAAACGTTTTACTTCATTCTCCAGTTCCTGAGAAATATTCTGGTTGTTCTCGGTCTCCTCCTGTATCTGGGCAATGGCATTTACCAGTTTTGTCGCATCCTCTGCAACACCGGTGATGCCTTTTGCGCTTTCATCTATAGTAGCACTGATATCGTTAATACCTGTGCTCATATTTTTCATAGTGTCTGTCACTCCCGATGTCATCGATGCAAACTCTGTTAAAATATTTGCCATATTGTCTGCGTCACTTTGATATTGTTTCACAATATCTACAAAACTATCATAATCCTTCATTACATTTTCATTAACAAAGGTTAACATTTTCGTGGCATTAGATGACAATTTTTCCACTGCATTTGTTACCAGATTACTGATATTCTGAATATCATTTGCTGTATCACGGCTATTATCTGCCAACTGGCGGATTTCGTCTGCCACAACTGCAAATCCCTTTCCTGCTTCTCCGGCACGTGCCGCCTCAATAGAAGCATTCAATGCAAGCAAATTTGTCTGACTTGCAATGTCAAGAATATTTCCGGTCAATTCATTAATCTTTTCAACACTGCGGCTTTCTTCTACTGCCTCATAAAGTGCAGCTCCAACCTCTTTAAATACTCCGACTGCTGCTTCTTTGCTCTCTACGGTTTCTTTGTGCATACTCTGCGCACGTTCCTTAATACCTGATACATGCTCCGCACCATCACCTGCGCTAATGCTCATATCCTGCATATACTGAAGTATCTCTGCACTTCCGTGGTTAATCTGCTCTAATGTAGATGCCACTTCCTCCATACCTGCTGCCAGCTCTTCTGTTGCCGCAGATACGCTCATAGCACTTTCATTTGATTCATCTACCCGTCCGATGACTTCCGTTGCAGATGCCATCATTTTTTTCGATTCTTCCTGCATTTTCCGCATCAGGTTCTGAAGGCTTTCCATAAAACCATTGATACCAACTACTAGCTGCCCTACTTCATCCTCGGTTTTTACTTCAATTCTCTGGGTCAAATCTCCTTTGTTCCTAGCTATTCCATCTACGATTCCTGTAAGGCGTTCACTGGCATTTTTTGCAGGATTCGCAATGGTTCTGACTGCAATGAATACCATGATGATAACAACCACTAATGCCGCCATCACCACTACAACATTAAAAACATAGGTACCGTTGATTTTGAGAGCACTTTTCCCCAAAATATAATCAATATCCTCTTCCGCCTGATTCATTAACTCCACATCGCCACTTTGTGCCGCTGTTTCTAATTCTTCTACTCTCTGTGCAATGGTTTGGTTCTGATTCTCCATAATCGAAAGTGCAGAAATGTTCAATGCACATATCAGTATTAAAAATCCACCTATGACCGCCATCATTCCAATTACTTTTTTTCCGATGCTTTTTCTCATGTGTTTCCCCTCATTTCCACGTTTATATTTACATTCTACTCTGATTTTTTCTGGTGGTCAATTATTTTTAGTACAATAGTCACAATTTTTCTTTTACATTTTATGTTGATGAAGGTATTTCTCTTTCGTAGCAAGCCCTCCACGGATATGACGCTCTGATTTATTTACATCAAGCACTTTTCTTGCTTCCATTGCCAGTGTAGGATTAATCTGTACCAGTCGCTCCGTTACATCTTTATGTATGGTTGGTACATTTTGGAATGATTGTTTCTGCCGTTGCATTATCATCTATAAGTACGGTTTCGTCTAAGCCTAAATCACCAATAAGGCGCAAATAAATATCTACATTGCCCTCCTTGTCCACTTCAATTTTGTTGATAAGACGCTTTAACTGTGTGTTTGTCATCTCGTGAACATCTGTGATATCTTCCATCTCCTTGAATGTGCTATTCAGAATTGCTTCCAACTGCTCTCCCTTGGTCAGATTGTAAGACACCCTTTTCAGTTCATTTTCCAATCTATCAATCTCTTTTCTCATGCCACCGATTTTCTCATTCAATTCCTCTCTGGAAATCAAATCATCGGTGTACATATCCATATATTTCTCACGAGATTTACGAAGCTTGGTTAATTCAGCGTTTAACTCCTTTTCGTACTCTATGTTCTCATCTTTTGCCTTATACACACGTTGGAATTCTTTAATCACATGTTCGATTACTTTCTTCTTTTTGCTGAGTACATCCTGGAAATACTCCTGCAATACCTGAATCAATTCTTCCTCATCCACCGTCACTGCGTTCGGGCAGCTATCCGCGCCACGGCCATTATGACCGGAGCATACCCAACGGACGTAGGTATTCTTGTATTGACGGACAGTTCTGCGGAAGGACCAACCGCAATCCTTGCACTTAATCAGCGTAGAGAATATATACTTGTTGCTCTGACGCTCATGAGTTAATTTATAAGAATCATGACGACCTTTTAAAATCTCCTGTGCCCTATCAAAGGTTTCATCATCAATGATACGAAGTTCCGGGCGGACAGTTACCAACCATTCCGATTCGTCCTTTTCTTTTCTCTGCCCGGTGAGGAAATCCGCAATCTCTTCTTTTCCATTGATAATCTTCCCGGTGTATATCTCATTGGTCAGAATACGACATACAGAATTCTGACTCCAATTGTTTCCTCGTTTTGTTTTGATGCCATGTTCATTGAGCATGTTGGCAATCTTGGCTCCACCAAAGCCCTCTTCTGTGTACCACTTGTACATCTGGCGGATAACTTTTGCCTCTTCCTCATTGATAGATAGATTGAAATAGTCACCGATGGTTTTATCATATCCATAAACAATGTTTGGCACTCGACCTTTTTCCGCATTCATTTTCTTGCCGAATTTGATACGTTTTGAGGTGTTAGCACTTTCTTCCTGGGCTAATGCACCGAAAATTGTTAATACAAACTCGCTGTTACCCATGCTTGTCATGTTGGCAGTAAGGAACTGCGTCTCAATGCCAAGTGATTTCAGTTTGCGGACACTCTGCAATAAATCAACCGTATTTCTGGCAAATCGGGAAATATCTTTTACCACAACCATGTCAAACAATCCCTTTTCCGCATCTGCAAGCATACGCTGGAATTCCTTACGATTCTTGATTTTAGTTCCTGAAATTCCTTCATCTGCATATAATTTAATAAGGTTGTCCCCGGTGCGTTTTGTATATTCTAAAAAGAACTCTTTCTGCGTCTCTAAGCTGTTGAGCTGGTCTTCTTTATCTGTGGAAACTCGGCAATATGCTGCTATATTCATGTTAATAAACCTTTCTGTTAGAGCTGTTGTGTTCTGTTACAACTATTATATTCTTTTGGTATAAAAAAACAAGGTGTTACTGGTTTAATAATTCAATAACACCTTGCTTATACATCAACTTTTTAAGGAATACATCAACTAATCTACATCTTCATTCCTATATCTATTTTTGCTTTTTCGCCTTAGCAGCCTTTAAAATCTCAGCAAGATTGTCACCGTTAAGCACCCCCGGATAA
>JAQXGQ010000089.1 GCA_029006795.1 Clostridiales bacterium
GAGGCATTCGGTAAATTAGGGAAAAAAGCAGTCATTGCACTGCGTGAGCCATCCTTAGGTCCTTGTTTTGGTATTAAGGGTGGAGCTGCAGGCGGTGGTTATGCCCAGGTAGTACCGATGGAGGATTTGAACCTTCATTTTACCGGAGATTTCCATGCCATTACTTCTGCAAATAACCTGTTGGCAGCATTGCTCGACAACCATATCCAGCAGGGAAATGAACTTGGGATTGACCCAAGACAGGTGGTATGGAAACGCTGTATGGATATGAATGACCGTGTTCTCCGTAATATTGTAGTAGGTATGGGAAGAAAAATGGATGGTATGGTGAGAGAAGACCATTTTGTCATCACAGTGGCATCCGAAATTATGGCAATTCTCTGTTTAGCAGATGATATGCACGATTTAAAGCGTCGTCTTGGAAACATTATTGTGGCATATAACTTTAAAGGCGAACCTGTGACAGCTGACGATTTAAAGGCAACGGGTGCTATGGCTGCCTTATTAAAGGATGCGTTAAAGCCAAACCTGATTCAGACGTTAGAGCATACTCCGGCAATCGTACACGGAGGACCTTTCGCAAACATTGCTCACGGCTGTAATAGTGTCCGCGCTACAAAAACAGCTTTAAAACTTGCAGATTATGTGATTACCGAGGCAGGATTTGGTGCAGACTTAGGTGCAGAGAAGTTCTTTGATATCAAGTGCCGTAAAGCAGGATTAAAACCGGATGCTGTGGTATTAGTGGCTACGGTTCGTGCATTAAAATACAATGGCGGTGTTGCAAAAACTGATTTAGGCACTGAAAATTTAGAGGCATTGAAAAAAGGTATTGTAAATTTAGAGAAGCATATTGAAAATTTACAGAAATATAAAGTTCCTGTTGTGGTAACTTTAAATTCTTTTGTGACAGACACTAAAGCAGAAACAGATTATATCGAACAGTTCTGCCGGGAGCGTGGATGTGAATTTGCACTTTCTGAGGTATGGGAAAAAGGTGGCGAAGGCGGTATTGCGTTAGCAGAGAAGGTTTTAGGGACAATCGAGCAGAAGGAAAGCCATTTCACACCGCTTTATACCGATGATCTTTCCTTAGAAGAAAAAATTGAGACAGTGGCAAAAGAGATTTATGGTGCAGATGGTGTTACCTATTCACCGGCAGCTGCAAAAGAATTGAAACGTATCGCAGATATGGGAATGTCTCATTTCCCGGTATGTATGGCAAAAACCCAGTATTCCCTGTCTGATGACCAGACAAAATTAGGCAGACCGACAGGATTTACTGTGAATGTCAGAGAGGTTTATGTCTCTGCCGGAGCAGAGTTTGTTGTGGCAGTGACAGGAGCTATTACTACGATGCCAGGTTTATCGAAAGATCCTGCTGCTTATCACATTGATGTAGATGATGACGGCGTAATTACAGGATTATTCTAAGAGCGGTACACATGTGCTTTTTGATATACAAAAAAGGGAGGAGAATACCATGCCACAGATAATCGACGGAAAAAGAATTTCACAGGAAATGAAAGACGAATTAAGGGAAAAAGTTGCGGCTTTAAAAGAAAAAGGAGTAGAGGGAACTCTTGCGGTGATACAGGTAGGAAATGACCCGGCTTCAAGCGTTTACGTCAATAACAAAAAGAAAGCCTGTGAATATATCGGCATTCGTTCTTTGGCTTATGAATTGCCAGAGGAAACTACAGAGGAAGAACTGTTAGCATTGATTGAAAAGTTGAATAAGGACGATACGGTGAATGGTATTTTAGTACAGCTTCCGGTACCAAAGCACATTGATGAAGAGAAAATCATAAAGACCATTTCTCCGAAAAAAGATGTGGATGGTTTTCACCCGGAAAATGTAGGAAATTTAGTGACAGGTGGTGCAGGATTTGTCTCCTGTACCCCTGCCGGAATTATTCAGCTGCTGAAACGTTCCGGAATATCCATTGAGGGAAAGAATTGTGTGGTTATCGGAAGAAGCAATATTGTAGGTAAACCGATGGCACTTCTCATGCTTCGGGAAAATGCTACCGTTACCGTTGCCCATTCAAGAACCAAAGATTTAAAGAGTATCTGTAAACAGGCAGATATTTTAATTGTGGCAATCGGTAAACCCCGGTTTATTACCGCAGATTATGTAAAAGAAGGAGCTGTCGTTATTGATGTAGGCATCCATCGGGAGGCAAAACAGGTGGATGGTAAGACTGTAAATAAGCTGTGCGGTGATGTGAATTATGATGAGGTAGCAGAACATACTTCTGCAATTACACCGGTTCCAGGTGGTGTCGGCCCAATGACGATTGCAATGCTGATGAATAACTGTGTGGAGTCTATGACAAGATAATAAGAGAGGATTTCCTATGAAATGTATAAAGTGTGGGGCAGAATTGAAACAGGGCTGTCTATATTGTTCTGTTTGTGGTTATGAATCGCAGATTCTCCCTGACTACAGTGTGTTGGAGGATGATTACCTTCGTTCTCTGCTGAAAGAAGAGAATGGGACAGATACCACCGAACAGAAAGAGTCTGAACAGACGAAAAAGCAGAAAAAAAGTGATAATCCATATCGTTTGCTTCTTATTATTCTATGCTGTCTTCTTTTATTTGGAATTGCGGCTGGGATTGGAGTAAAGCTCTATATTGATGAACAGAATGCGAATTCTTATGATTATCAGATGGAGATGGCACAAAAGGAAGAGACAGAAGGTAATTATGACGAGGCATTGGCTTATTACAATGCAGCGTTGGTGATTCAGCCGAACGATGTTGAGGCAAGAACTTTTATGGCAGATATTTATATGAAACAGAAAAATTATGATTCTGCGTTGGTTCTCTACATGGAAATCATTAAGCTGGATGAAACAAATCGGGAGGCCTATGAAAATCTGATTACCATTTATGAGGAAAAAGGAGAGTATGACAGTATTTTAGCTTTGTCAGATGATGTCAAGGAAGCTGATATCCTGGAATTATTCCAGCCCTATCTGGTTGCTCCTCCGATTATTTCACCCTTAGGCGGCGATTATGAAGACAGTCTGATTGTAACTTTGTTTTCGTTAAAGGGTTATGATATTTATTATACGATAGACGGAACAGAACCGGACACCATGAATGGAATTCTTTACCGTGATGATAATATTGAATTTGAGGATGCCGGAGACTATGAACTGAAGGCTGTCTGTATCAACGAGAAAGGGATTAGCAGCGAAGTGGCAACGGCACAATATCATGTGGAAGAAAATCCTCCGTCATATCCTTCCGTTTCCCCGGATGGTGGAGAAATATGGGGAGAAACCTATGTTACTATCACAGCAGAGGAAAACTGCAGTATTTATTATACCTGGGACGGCAGTGACCCTACAGAAGCTTCTGCGAAATATATGGAGCCGCTTCTGGTACCGGAGGGAAATAATGTGTTGTCTGTATTGGTTGTGAATGATAAAAATGGATTGAGCAGTGAAATTTACCGGAGCAATTTTATTTACGTACCACAATAAGTTCTGAAAAAGAGACACTAAAAGGGAGCTTGAAAAATGGCTCCCTTTTGTCATTCTTATTCCTCTGGAAGAAATTCAATCAAATCTTTTCCGAGTTTTGCCACCCTGGCAAGAGCGTATACCTCAAATCCCTGTGCGGTCAGCTTCTGTCTACCGGGCTGGAAGGATTTCTCAATTAAAATACCAATTCCAGCTACCGTAGCATGAGCTGAGCGGATAAGCCGGATGGCTCCTGTGGCAGCTTCCCCGTTAGCAAGAAAATCGTCAATAATGAGCACATGATCATTTTCATCGAGAAATTTGCGGGAAAGAGTCAGCTCATAGCTAGTTTCCTTTGTGAAGGAGGTGACAACGGTCTGGTAGAGGTCGTCGTTTAATATCTTTGAAGGCTGTTTCTTTAAGATAATCATAGGAACGTCTAGAGCAAGTGCCGTCATCAGAGCCGGAGCGATACCTGAACTTTCAATCGTAACAACTTTGGTAATGCCTTTGTCTTTAAAGTGTTCGGCAAATTCTTCTCCAATTTGTTTCATCAAAAGAGGGTCTACCTGATGGTTGATGAAACTGTCTACTTTTAAAATATCTTCCCCCATTGCCCTGCCTTCTGCAAGGATTTTTTCTTCAAGCATTTTCATAGTATCATACCTCACTTTGTATATTTTTTTAAAACAATTCTGTATAAAGCGTCTCAATAATATGGTCTAAAAAGGTTTCGTCTAAGCCAGGATATTTTTCAGAAATAGACTGCTGCATTTTCTCATATCGGGAAAAATATAGCTGGTTTTCATCATCGTTTTCTATATCAGCATCTATATCCTCTTTGGTGTAACTGCCACGGAACCATTCCGTAATCTCTGCAAACGCCTTTTCCTCTTTGTCTGCTTCCCCGGAAACGGCTTTTATTTCCATAAAGGAACGAATGCCGATAATGAGAAAAATCAGAAACATGCTTCCCATAACGATAGAAGACATCACTTTTGTATGGAATGTTGTATGAAAGGGCAGAACATCCATGAAAAAAAGTACTAAGAAAATGATGCCGATAACGCTTACTAGTGTGAAAGTATATGCAGTGGATTTTAAATCGGCAGCTTTGGCTTTCTTTGAAACATAAGCATGGAGAGGAGTAGTTGCTTTTTGTGTTTCCTCTTCATCAAAATGAGGGGAAACTGTCGCCAGATTTTCCGGTGCTTCAGAAGAGAAAGTCGGCTCTTTGTCAGTCTCCTTTAAAATATTTACTAAATCGGCCCCACAGTCGGCACATTTTGTAATACCGGCAACATATTCATTTTTACATTTTGGACACCACATAGGATTTTACCTCGTATTTTCTTAATAATATAGATAATAAAATTATAGGGGATAAGATAGACGGTTGCAAGGAAATTTGGTATACTTTTTGGAAAAGAAATAGAAACATGCCGATGTGGAGGAACTATGAAAATTACCATAGCCTGTGTAGGTAAAATCAAAGAAAAATTTTACCGTGATGCAATTGCCGAGTATGAAAAACGGTTGAGCCGTTATTGTAAATTAGAAATCGTTGAGGTGGCAGATGAAAAGACGCCGGACAATGCTAGTGTATTAGTGGAAAGCCAGATTAAAGAAAAAGAGGCAGAGAGGATATTGTCACGGCTAGATAAATCATTAAAGGAGGGAGCATTTGTCTGTGCTCTTGCCATTGACGGGAAACAATTAGATTCTGTGGAACTGTCCGAAAAAATAGAACGGCTTGGCACTTCCGGTACCAGTCACATTATTTTTCTTATTGGCGGTTCGCTTGGTATGGCGGATTTACTGCTGCAAAAGGCAGATATGAAACTTAGCTTTTCAAAGATGACATTTCCACATCAGTTGATGCGTGTGATTTTATTAGAACAGATTTATCGGAGTTACCGGATTATGAACGGGGAACCATATCATAAATAGATATATGGAGGAAAGCGTATGACAAAGAAACAGTTAGCGTTAGAGGTAATCAAACGCTTAAAAGAAGAATACCCCGATGCGGGATGTACTCTAGATTATGACCAGGCATGGAAATTGTTAGTCAGTGTCCGGCTTGCTGCCCAGTGTACCGATGCAAGGGTAAATGTTGTAGTAGAAAAGCTATATGAGAAATTCCCGGATGTAGAGGCGTTAGCAGCCGCATCTGTGGACGAAATTGAAGAGATTGTCCGTCCCTGCGGTTTAGGGAAAAGTAAAGCAAGGGATATCAGTGCCTGTATGAAAATCTTAAAGGAAGAGTATGGCGGAAAAGTGCCGGAGGATTTTGATGCTTTATTAAAACTGCCGGGAGTAGGAAGAAAAAGTGCCAACCTGATTATGGGAGATGTTTTTGGCCAACCTGCCATTGTGACCGATACCCATTGTATTCGCCTGACTAACCGGATTGGACTGGTGGATGGTATTAAAGAACCCAAAAAGGTAGAAATGGCACTCTGGAAGATTATTCCATCGGAAGAAGGGAGCGACCTGTGCCACCGTCTTGTCTACCACGGACGGGATGTCTGCACAGCGCGAACGAAACCTTTCTGTGATAAATGCTGCCTGAATGATATCTGTAAAAAGAACGGAGTGGAATAATGATAAATGTTTTATTTGTGGGGCTTGGAGGAGCATTAGGAGCGGTATGCCGATATCTAATCAGTCTGATACCGCTAAAGGGAGATTTTCCATTCCTGACACTGTTTACTAATCTGCTTGGAGCAGTTCTGATAGGAATTGTGGTTGGAATTGCCGGTTCTAATGAAAAAATATCAAAGCAGGGAGTTTTGTTTTTTAAGACCGGCGTGTGTGGTGGTTTTACAACATTTTCTACCTTTTCCCTAGAGGGGCTTACACTCCTAGAGGGAGGTAAATACTTGTTAGGGACTGCTTATATTGTGGTTAGTGTGGTATTTTGCCTTTTAGGAGTTGCTGTCGGAAAATATTGCAGTACAAAAATGATGTTGGCGCATTAATGCCAGTAACATCCAGAAATGCCAGTAATTGTGCCTTTCCATCCTGTTTTACCTGTGATAAGGTATTTTTGTAACAAATATGTAATCGTTTTGAAATACATATGAAACATATTGGAGCAGCAAAAACAGGAGGTAAACATGAAACACTTATCAATAGCAAAAAAATTAGCAGCAGCCGGTCTGGCAACCGTTACACTGGTGGGAAATGCAGGTGTCTCTGCAAATGCAGCGTCATTAGAAGATATTACAAACCAGTTACGGATCAAAGGCTATGCGGTAGTAACTGGAGATTGCAGTGAGGATGTGAAGGGGCTTTTAGAAGAACTTTGCAAAGAATATTCTAACGGTAACTTAACAAACTAAGTTTTGCAGAGCAGGTAGTAAAGTTGGTAAATGAGGAGCGGGCGAAAGTAGGACTTTCCGAAGTTACCTTAGACAAAAGTATCGAAGCGGCAGCTTTGATTCGTGCAAAAGAAATTGAAACTTCTTTCTCCCATACAAGACCGGATGGAAGAAGTTTTAGCACTGTCTTAACGGATAATGGTATTACATACCGTGGTTCCGGGGAAAATATTGCATGGGGACAGCGCAGCCCGCAGGAGGTAATGAAAGGCTGGATGAACAGTGAGGGACACCGTGCAAATATCTTGAATCCGAAATTTACGAAAATGGGTGTAGGGTATTATCAGAATGCTGCGGGAAGAAATTATTGGACACAGCTATTTACCTACTAATTGAAACATTGAACAGATTGAAGATACGTATAATTAGCATTTTAAGCACGAGATTGAGTGCGGGGCATTTACAGTATTCAAAAAGGGTGTATATCCAACCAGAAAATATGCTGAAAAAGCCATAAGCGTTGGATCATTATATGTGTATGAAAAGGCAGGCAGTATTGCAGGGAGTATAATTATAGACAAGGTACAACCAACAGAGTATGCAGGAATTAAGCCGTAAGAAACTGTATTTTCCAACGTTTTCACATGCGTAAAGATAATTGCGAATCCTTATGGGGATATTTTGTTGTTTTCTCACTAATAGTTCAGTATAATGAGAATAGTGATGACAGATGAATGAAAGGGAGCGTTTTTATGGATCTAAAAGATTTAAAAAAAAATTAATTCTTTTGATGGGGGCAGTGTTACAAAATGTGATAGACTTTTGGTTGAAGATGCTTTATCACATATGACACATTTTGGCAATAAAGTTGTTGAGGCTTATGACTATGTTGTGAAAAATGGAGAGACATCATTAACTTCACAATTTGTATTTGATAGTATTAAGGGGAATCTGAATGATTATGTACAAGCTTTTCTTGATGTAACTGCAGTTTTGTATGCAAATTCTGAAAAGTCACGTGGCGAGAAATTGACTTCTATACAGCAGGCAATTAGATTTTATGTGTTATGTTATTCTAATTATTCTGATGATTGCCGAAAATGGATAGAATTTTTGCAAAGAAGAAATGATTTGATTCATGGGTGTTATAACTATGAATTTAGGGCAGACGAGCTGAAAACGGCATTGCTTAATTATTCAGATTGTGTGCAAGAATTGGTCGACAGTCTATACGAAAATGCAAAACAGCAGGGGATACTGTCATTTGCTATAAGAAAGGACAAATGATGATATTTAACACATGGGAAGAACGTACAG
>JAQXGQ010000090.1 GCA_029006795.1 Clostridiales bacterium
AAAAAGTTGGCCAATACGCAGCGGAAATCAGAGATAAGAGAAGACCTGAACCTTACAAAGGAAAAGGTATCAAATATGCTGATGAAGTTATTAGACGTAAAGTTGGTAAGACTGGTAAGAAATAATTAAAGGAGTGACGAAAAATGGTTAGTAAGAAATCAAGAACAGTAGTTCGCGAGAACAAACATAGAAGAATGCGTCATCATCTTGCAGGTACAGCGATGAGACCACGTCTGGCTGTTTTCAGAAGTAATAATCATATGTACGCTCAGATTATTGACGATACAGTTGGAAATACACTTGTTTCTGCATCCACTCTTGATAAAGATGTAAAAGCAGAATTAGAGAAAACTAATAACGTTGATGCAGCAGCAAAACTTGGTACTGTAATTGCTAAGAAAGCATTAGATAAGGGTATTACAACAGTTGTCTTTGATAGAGGCGGCTTCATATATCAGGGTAAAGTAAAGGCTTTAGCTGAGGCAGCAAGAGAGGCTGGATTAGACTTTTAATAGGAGGAAGAAACATGAAACGTGAAATTATTGATGCTAGTCAGTTAGAATTAAATGAAAAAGTAGTATCAATCAAACGTGTAACAAAAGTTGTTAAAGGTGGTCGTAACTTCCGTTTTACAGCCTTAGTTGTTGTCGGTGATGGCAATGGCCATGTTGGTGCTGGTTTAGGAAAAGCTTCCGAAATTCCGGAAGCAATCCGTAAAGGAAAAGAAGACGCCATGAAGAAACTCATCTCTGTAAAATTAGATGAAGTTTCTAGTATCACACATGATGTTACAGGAAAACATACAGGAGCATCTGTTTTATTAAAGAAATCCCCAGAAGGTACTGGTATTATCGCAGGAGGTCCTGCTCGTAACGTTTGTGAGTTAGCAGGTATCAAAAATATCCGTACAAAATCTTTAGGATCTAACAATAAACAGAACGTTGTTCTTGCAACTATTGATGCTTTAAGTCAGTTAAAGTCCCCAGAAGAAGTAGCGAAACTTCGCGGCAAATCCGTTGAAGAAGTAGTAGGTTAAGGAGGAATTTAAGATGGCAGAGAAGAAACTTAAAGTAACACTCGTTAAATCCACAATTGGTGCTGTTCCAAAGAACAAAAAAACCATCGAAGCTCTCGGTTTAACAAAACTGTATAAGACAGTTGAGTTACCGGATAACGCAGCAACAGCTGGCGCACTTCGTAAAGTAGCACCATATGTAAAAGTAGAAGAAATCTAAAAATAAGATAAGGAGGTGTCAGTGATGGACTTATCCAATTTACAGGCAGCAGTAGGTTCTGCACACAGCGATAATTTCAGAAGAGGACGTGGACACGGTTCAGGAAATGGTAAGACTGCTGGTAAGGGTCATAAAGGACAGAAGGCTCGTTCCGGAGCACCTAGACCAGGCTTTGAAGGTGGTCAGATGCCATTATACAGAAGATTGCCAAAGAGAGGTTTCAAATGCAGAAACTCTAAGACAATCGTTGGTATCAACCTTTCTGCTCTTGAGGCATTCGAGAATGATGCAGTAGTTTCAGTTGAGACATTAATCGAGGCAGGTATCGTGAAAAACCCAAGAGATGGAGTTAAAATTTTGGGTAATGGCGAACTTACTAAGAAGCTTACAGTTCAGGCAAATGCCTTTAGCGCAAGCGCAAAAGAAAAAATTGAGGCTCTTGGTGGAAAAGCAGAGGTGATCTAATGCTAGAAACACTCCGTAACGCATTTAAAATTAAAGATATTCGAAAAAGAATTATTTTTACATTTTTGATGTTAATCGTTATCAGGATTGGAAGTCAGCTTCCAATTCCTGGTGTAAAAAGTGAAGTATTTGCAAGCTGGTTTGCGAATCAAACCGCTGATGGAATGGGCTTCTTTGACGCTATCACCGGTGGATCATTCTACAATATGTCTATTTTTGCATTGAATATTACACCGTATATTACTTCATCCATCATCATGCAGCTTCTTACCATTGCTATTCCAAAATTGGAAGAGATGCAGCGTGACGGAGAAGAGGGTCGTAAGAAGATTGCAGAGATTACAAGATATCTTACAGTAGCTCTTGCATTAATAGAATCCATTGCTATGTCAGTTGGATTCTATAGAGGCGATATGCTGGATAATAAGAATGCGCTTTGTGTCATTATGGTTGTTCTTGCATTGACAGCAGGATCTGCAGTGTTAATGTGGATCGGTGAGCGAATTACGGAAAAGGGTGTTGGAAACGGTATTTCTATTGTACTTACTATCAACATCATTTCACGTATTCCGAATGATATGGGTACATTATATGAGCAGTTTATCGTCGGAAAATCTGTTCCGAAAGCAATTCTTGCAGGAGTCATCATTCTTGCAATTATTATCGGAATGGTTGTATTCGTTGTATTTTTGCAGGATGGCGTCCGGAAAATACCGGTTCAGTATTCAAAAAAAGTACAGGGAAGAAAACAGGTCGGCGGTCAGTCCACACATATTCCTTTGAAGGTAAATACCAGCGGTGTTATTCCGGTTATCTTTGCACAGTCGTTGTTGCAGACACCGGTTATCATTGCAAGCTTGATTGGAAAAGGAAACGGTACGGGTATCGGAAGTAAGATTTTGAAAGGAATGTCACAGTCAAACTGGTGTAATCCAAATGAACCGATTTATTCGATTGGTCTGGTAGTTTACATTTTGTTGATTATTGCATTTGCTTATTTCTATACATCTATTACATTCAATCCGTTAGAGATTGCTAATAATATGAAAAAAGCCGGTGGATTTATTCCTGGTATCAGACCCGGAAAGCCAACCAGTGATTATTTGAATACAATATTAAATTACATTGTCTTTATAGGCGCGATAGCACTTGCATTTATTGCATTTGTTCCAATCTTCTTTAATGGGGTATTTGGAGCAGATGTATCTTTCGGTGGAACATCTATTATCATTATCGTAGGTGTTGTTATTGAAACATTAAAACAAATCGAGTCACAGATGCGTGTTCGCTATTATAAAGGATTTTTAAATGACTAATCAGGCAGAAGCGATAAAGCAATGACTGGTTTGTGAGAGGAACGCTGGGCTTTTATAAGTTCAGCGTTACTTTCCTATTATCTTATAGAAAATTGTGTCATCAGACGCATTAATTCACAAGTTCGCTTGCGAATTTGCAGAGAGTTGTTTGCAGCTCTTTTTACGCAGATGATTTGATAACGTGTATAAAAAAGTGTGTAAGAGTAAGAAAGGTGGGTTTTTATGAAAATTATTATGTTAGGAGCTCCGGGAGCCGGAAAAGGGACACAGGCAAAACAGATTGCGGATAAGTACAAAATACCTCATATTTCAACAGGGGATATTTTCCGTGCTAACATCAAAAACGGAACAGAATTAGGTCAGAAAGCAAAACAGTATATGGATCAGGGACTTTTAGTTCCGGATGAACTTACTTGTGACCTTGTTATGGATAGAATACAGCAGGATGACTGCATCAACGGATTTGTCTTAGATGGTTTTCCAAGAACGATTCCACAGGCAGAGGCGCTGACCGCAGCACTTGATAAAATAAACCAGAAAATGGATTACGCAATTGACGTGGACGTACCGGATGAAAACATTGTAAACCGCATGAGCGGAAGACGTGCCTGCTTAAACTGCGGAGCTACATATCACATTGTCTCTATCCCGACTAAAGTAGAGGGAATTTGTGACAGATGTGGCGAGCCGGTTGTTTTAAGAGATGATGACAAAC
Source organism: Clostridiales bacterium (assembly GCA_029006795.1). Taxonomy (GTDB): domain Bacteria; phylum Bacillota; class Clostridia; order Lachnospirales; family Lachnospiraceae; genus Roseburia. The sequence continues at coordinate 3,732 of JAQXGQ010000090.1, forward strand.
CGGAAACTGTTCAGAAGCGGTTAGCCGTATATCACGAGCAGACACAGCCACTCATTGATTATTATAAAGAAGCAAATATCTTAAAATCAGTAGATGGAACTCAGCCAATGGAAAAAGTATTTTCCGATATTGTGGCAATACTGGGTGAATAGCTAGGTTAGATCATGCTTGAGGTGTTGTTAAGGTTGGCAGTGAGATTGAGATATCATTGCCCCTTAACAGTAGGAAAGAAGGAAATATGTCTGTAACGATTAAATCAACCCGTGAAATTGAATTAATGAGAGAGGCAGGAAAAATTCTTGCAAAAGTTCACCAAGAACTAGGAAAAGCATTGAAACCGGGAATGTCTACCTTAGATGTAGACCGTTTGGGAGAAGAATTGATACGCAGTTTCGAATGCGAGCCTTCTTTTAAAAATTATCAGGGATATCCAGCATCAATTTGCGTTTCGGTGAATGAGGAAGTGGTGCATGGAATACCTTCTAAAGACAGGATTATCAAGGAAGGCGACATCGTAAGCCTTGATGCAGGTGTTATTTACAAGGGGTATCATTCCGATGCAGCGAGAACCCACGGTGTTGGAGAAATTTCCGAAGAAGCACGGCTTTTAATAGAAAGAACCAGACAGAGTTTTTTTGAGGGAATGAAATATGCAGTAGCAGGTAATCATCTTCACGAAATTTCGAGAGCCATTGGTGATTATGCAGAGAGTTTCGGATATGGGGTGGTAAGAGACCTGTGTGGTCATGGGATAGGTTCCCATCTTCACGAAGACCCGGAGATACCAAATTTCAGACAATTCCGAAGAGGAATAAAATTAAGACCGGGAATGACTCTTGCCGTAGAGCCAATGATTGATGCAGGCACCGCCGAGGTGGTGTGGATGGATGATGACTGGACAGTTGTCACAGAAGATTTGTCTCTGTCTGCTCATTATGAAAATACAATTGTGATTACAGAGGGAAAACCGGAAATTCTTACACTTACGGAAACGGAAATGGAAGAAGGAATCTGGCAGGAAGAAATAAATTGCTAAGAGATGCAGATAGAATTAAAGGAAATGGAAGTATGGAATTTGCAAAATCCTTGTCAGGACATGACAAAAATGAGATATATCTGATAAAGGAAAAAGACGAAAAATTTGTATATTTAGTAAATGGAACCACAAAGCCTTTTGCGGCACCAAAGAAAAAAAGTATCAAACATATTCAGTTAATTAAAAATATTCCGATAGAAGTAGAGAAGGTTTTGTCTGGTACCGTTACTGATCTTGAGGTCAAAAGAGCCGTTAAACTGTATAAAAGTATCATACAATGATATTTTCATAGAATTAAAAACAGGAGGATTTATTCAATGTCAAAAGCAGACGTAATTGAAGTGGAAGGAACCGTAGTAGAGAAGTTGCCAAATGCTTTCTTTAAGGTAGAACTTGAGAATGGCCATCAGATTTTGGCAACCATCAGCGGTAAACTCCGTATGAACTTCATCCGTATTTTGCCAGGTGATAAAGTTACCATTGAGATGTCGCCATATGATTTGACAAAAGGCAGAATTATCTGGAGAGACAAGTAATTTTTTGTTGACTTCTAAATAGTGTCCGTGCTATAATGCTAAATGGACACTTTTGGATAGCGCCATTTTTGCGTAGAAAGAAGCAGAAATGAGCCTTGATAAGAAAGGAGGATTTGCTGTGAAGGTAAGATCATCAGTTAAACCTATTTGCGAAAAATGCAAAGTCATTAAAAGAAAAGGAAGCATCAGAATTATCTGTGAGAATCCGAAGCACAAACAGAGACAGGGCTAATTAGTTCTTGTCTTATTTGTGTTATTATTATGTGCGGCTGCAGTGAAACACCCGGATAGGTTGTTGAAACTGTTATCATAATAAACAGCAGGAACGCTGCTTTTCCATATTTACATACCGAGGGTATGGAAGAGATAAATCCAAATTCAGAAAAAGTAAGTCGGGCACACATTTCAGACCGGAGACAACGGGGCTGTCCGGATTATTTTTTTGCGTCTGCCCATTATCAGGGTAGGAAAGCCATGATGTCAAGTGGCTTGCAGAATGATGAAAATCATTTTTTTGAAACAAAAAACAATAAGGTGCTTAAGGTAAATACCGGCATCAGATGAATTAATGGAGGTTAAAAAGCACATGGCTCGTATTGCAGGTGTAGATTTACCAAGAGAAAAACGTGTAGAAATCGGCTTAACTTACATTTATGGAATTGGTAGAGTAAGTTCTAACCGTATCCTTGCAGAAGCAAAGGTAGATCCTAATACTCGTGTTAGGGATTTAACAGACGACGAAGTAAAAAGAATCAGTGCAGTTATCGATGAGACTCAGACTGTAGAGGGTGATTTAAGAAGAGAGATCGCCATGAACATTAAGAGACTTCAGGAAATCGGCTGCTATCGTGGAATCCGTCATAGAAAAGGACTTCCGGTTCGTGGTCAGAAGACAAAGACCAACGCAAGAACACGTAAAGGTCCAAAGCGTACTGTTGCAAATAAGAAGAAATAATTCTTTTCTTAAAAGTACGTTTGAGAGAACTGTTGTAAATAAGAACAGTTTCGTTGCATAGAAAACAGATTATTTTTAGAGAAAGTAGGTTAGTTTAGATATGGCTAAGGTTACAAAAAAAGTGACAAAAAAGCGTGTAAAGAAAAACGTTGAACGCGGACAGGCACATATTCAGTCATCTTTTAACAATACAATCGTAACAATCACAGATGCTGAAGGTAATGCTTTATCATGGGCAAGTGCCGGTGGTCTTGGATTTAGAGGTTCAAAGAAATCTACTCCATATGCTGCACAGATGGCAGCAGAAACAGCTACTAAAGCAGCTTTAGTACACGGTTTAAAAACAGTTGACGTTATGGTTAAGGGACCAGGATCAGGAAGAGAAGCAGCTATCCGTGCGCTTTCCGCTTGTGGTCTTGAAGTTACAAGCATCAAAGATGTAACTCCGGTACCTCACAATGGATGTCGTCCACCAAAACGTAGAAGAGTTTAATTAGGAGGAGAGACGAAAATGGCAGTAAATAAAGTACCTGTTCTGAAAAGATGTAGATCACTTGGTTTAGACCCAAGTTTCTTAGGATATGATAAAAAATCCAATAGAGAATTAAAAAGAGCAAATAAGAAAATGTCTGAGTATGCTCTTCAGTTAAGAGAAAAACAGAAAGCAAAATTCATCTATGGTGTATTAGAGAAACCTTTCCACAACTACTATGAGAAAGCTGATAAGATGAAAGGTATGACTGGTACTAACTTAATGACTAGGTTAGAGTCCAGCTTAGACAACGTTGTATACCGTATGGGATTTGCAAGAACCAGAAAAGAAGCTAGACAGATTGTTGACCACAAGTTCGTTTTAGTAAATGGAAAACAGGTAAACATTCCTTCTTATTTAGTAAAAGCTGGTGATGTTATCGAAATCAGAGAAAAGAGCAAAGGTCTTCAGAGAATGAAAGACATCCTTGAAGTAACTGGTGGAAGATTAGTTCCGGACTGGTTAGATGTTGACGCTGAAAAATTACAGGGAACTGTAAAAGAATTACCTTCCAGAGAGCAGATCGACGTACCTGTTGATGAAATGCTCATTGTCGAGTTATATTCTAAATAATAGTTAAGCAAATTACCCGAGAAGGAGGGATTTTGTAGTGTTCGATTTCCAGAAACCCAAAATTGAAATCGCAGAAATTTCAGAAGACAAGAAGTACGGAAAGTTTGTTGTAGAACCATTGGAAAGAGGCTATGGTACAACACTTGGTAACTCATTAAGAAGAATTATGCTTTCTTCATTGCCGGGTGCTGCAGTCAGCCAGGTTAAGATCGACGGTGTTTTACATGAATTCAGTTCGATTCCTGGAGTAAAGGAAGATGTGACTGAGATTATTATGAATATCAAAAATCTTGCCATCAGAAATAACAGCTCTACAAATGAACCTAAAGTTGCTTACATTGAATTCGAAGGTGAAGGTGTAGTCACAGCGGCAGATATCCAGGTTGATTCTGATATTCAGATACTTAACCCGGATTTGGTAATTGCCAACTTAAATGGTGGTGCAGACTGTAAATTATACATGGAGCTTACCATTACAAAGGGAAGAGGCTATGTCAGCGCAGAAAAAAATAAGACAGAAGATGTACCGATTGGTGTGATTGCCATCGATTCTATCTATACGCCGGTAGAGCGTGTAAATCTTTTGGTTGAGAATACTCGTGTTGGTCAGATTACAGACTATGATAAACTTACATTGGATGTATATACCAACGGAACACTTGAGCCGGATGAGGCTGTCAGCTTAGCTGCAAAAGTGTTAAGCGAGCACTTAAATCTTTTCATTGACTTATCAGAAGCAGCTGTAAATGCTGACGTTATGATTGAAAAAGAAGACAATGCGAAAGAAAAAGTATTAGAAATGAACATTGATGAGCTTGAATTATCTGTTCGTTCCTATAACTGTTTGAAGAGAGCCGGTATCAATACCGTAGAAGAACTTACAAACAGAACACCGGAAGATATGATGAAAGTCCGTAACTTAGGACGTAAATCATTAGAGGAAGTTTTAGCAAAATTAAAAGAGTTAGGACTTCAGTTAAACCAGGGTGAAGAATAAAGCGAGGGCTAGACCTAAGCGCTTTCTTGTGAACTGCGAATGTTCACAAGATACCTTAGTTTGGCTAGACCTAAGCGCTTTCTTGTGAACTGCGAATGTTCACAAGGTACCGTGGTAGACTCATATAAGACAGGCAGAAACAGTAAGCCCAAATGGCATGGAGTATGTCTGGTGTGCAGGGTGTATGCAACACTTTTATATATGCCGGATGAGGGAATGCGTTCGAAACAATGTAAAAGCAGTGCAGACGAGATTCTGACACACAGGCATGAGTGGCACTTGGAAGAACTTTGTGACGGTACACGAAGGCTTCCAAAACAAGTATATGATGTTCGGTAAGTAAGACCAAAGGGCGTTGCCGGATATCCCACAAAATGGAGGAAAATTAAAATGGCAAAGTATCGTAAATTAAGCAGAACCTCTAGCCAGAGAAAAGCATTATTAAGAGGTCAGGTAACTGCATTATTAAACAACGGTAAAATCGTTACCACAGAAGCAAAAGCAAAAGAAGTTCGTAAAATCGCTGAAGGACTTATCGCTTTAGCAGTAAAAGAGAAAGATAACTTCGAAGAAGTTACTGTAAAAGCTAAAGTTGCCCGCAAAGATAAAGACGGCAAGAGAGTAAAAGAAGTGGTAGACGGAAAGAAAGTTACCGTATACGATGAAGTTGAGAAGACTATCAAAAAAGATAAGCCATCCCGTCTTCATGCTCGTAGAGAAATGTTAAAAGTTCTTTACACCGTAAAAGAAGTTCCAACAGAAGCTGCTGGAAGAAAGAGAAACACCAAAGAAGTTGATTTAACCGCCAAATTATTTGACGAAATCGCTCCAAAATATGCTGATCGTAACGGTGGTTACACCAGAATCGTTAAAATCGGACAGCGTAAAGGTGACGGTGCATTAGAAGTATTACTTGAGTTAGTATAAGAGATCGTGAAAAGCTTGGTTGCAGAGATGTCTGCAACCGGGCTTTTTTAATCCTATAAAATATTAATTTGGAAAAAAATTAGGAGCATGGTGCTTAACCTTGCTCCTTTGTCAGTGAAAGGGTAAAAATAAATTCTGTTCCAACCCCTTCCGTGCTGATACAATTGATATTTTCGCCGTGAGCCTGGATAATTTCCTTTACAATGGAAAGTCCAAGCCCGGTGCCTTTTTTATCCTTTCCACGGGAGAGATCTGTCTTGTAGAAACGCTCCCAGATTTTTTTGATACTGTCACTTGGAATACCGATGCCGGTGTCTTTTACGGAAACAAAAACCTTTTCATTCTTTTCCGTAGTTTCAATGGTGATAGCGGAGTCCGCATGACTGAATTTGATGGCATTGTCAATCAGGTTGTATAGTACCTGCTGGAGTTTGCTCATATCTGCGGAGACAAAGAGCTGTTCTCCGGTTAAAATCAGGTTGAATGAAATATGTTTCTGCAAACAGATTCCCTCAAAGGTCTGTACGGTCGTTTTGATGGTATTGTTGATGTCAAAGTCTGTAATATCTAACATAATACCGTGACTGCCGAATTTGTTCAGTTCCAAAAGACTTTTTGTGAGCTTATTTAAGCGTTCCGTTTCAAATAAAATAATGTTTAAATATTTGTCCTGCATCTCCACCGGAATTGTGCCGTCTAGCATTGCCTCCACATATCCCTTAATGGAAGTCAGTGGGGAACGAAAATCATGGGACACATTAGAAACAAATTTCTTCTGGTCTTCCTCTAAAGTGTTCAACTCGTTTGCCATATAATTTAAGGAGGCGGCAAGATAACCGATTTCATCATTGGAGTGGACATCTATTTTTGCTTCAAAATTTCCGCAAGCATATTCGTCCGCACCTTTTGTAATTTTGCGGATTGGTATGTAAACCACATAAGTAAAGAGTACCAGTACAATAAAGGCAGCAATGAACAGCAGGGCTAAGGTTTCATAGGAAATATGGATGAAACTGTTTGCTAAGGAAACCAGACTGCTGGTAGGCTTATGGATAATTACATATCCCCGCACTTTATAGTTTACGGTGATAGGTGAAAATACACTTAATGTTTCAGTGGAAAAGTGCTGATAAAAATTACCAACCAGGTAATAGTTATTGCCGAAATCCGTCACATCAAAATCAGGAATGTTTTGTGCCTGTTCTAAAGTATCTGTGGCAGTATTTAAAAGAATATTTCCTCTGGTGTCCATAATCCAGATTTCTGCGGAAAGGTAAGTGCCTAAGGTGGTAAGCTGTTTTTGCAGCTGCTCTAGGGTGATGGACTGGCTAAAATAGTTTTGCGCGTAATTAGAAGAAATCTGAGCAGATTCCCGATAAAGGGAAGCTGCTTCACGGCGCTGTAAAAAATCAAAGGTAACATGGTAGGTAAAGGTTGCGATAATAATAAAACCAATCAGACCATACATCAGATAGCCTGCAAGGAGTTTGGGATAGAGTGTGCGTTTCATAGTTCCTTGACCTCAAATTTGTAACCGATGCCCCAGACAGTGGCAAGACTCCAGTTGGCATGGTCTTTGATTTTTTCACGGAGCCGTTTTACATGAACATCCACGGTACGGGTGTCGCCAATATATTCATAACCCCAGATATGGTCTAAAAGCTGTTCTCTAGTAAATACCTGATTTGGAGAGGCGGCAAGGAAATATAAAAGTTCCAATTCCTTTGGAGGCATATCTACCGGCTGACCATTATAAATGACAGAGTAATTTGAAAGATTCACAACTAAATCAGGGTATTTGACACATTTAAGCTCTGTATTATTTTCTTCCACTTTCGCAGGCTGATAACGGCGCAGTACGGCTTTTACCCGTGCCACCAGCTCTTTGGAATCAAAAGGCTTCATCATATAATCGTCAGCGCCTAACTCTAATCCCAAAACTTTATCGAAAATTTCGCCCTTAGCAGAGAGCATAATAATTGGAACATTTGCTTTTGCGCGAACCTCACGGCAAACCTGATAACCATCAATACCCGGAAGCATTAAATCTAGTAAAATCAAGTTGGGATTGTATTGTTCGAAAGCGCGCAGAGCTTCCTCCCCATCGTTTACAATTTTGGTATCAAAACATTCTTTCGTAAGGTAGAGTGAAATCAGTTCTGCAATATTATTGTCATCATCTACAATTAAAATTTTCTGCTTGGTTGCCATAGCTGTTCCTCCTTATTCTTTAAATTCGGCAATCGTAACACCGGCATCTCCCTCGCCAAATTCGCCGAGATGGAAAGATTTCACATACTTCATGCGTTTTAAGTGTGCCTGTACTGCATTACGCAGTGCACCGGTGCCTTTTCCGTGGACAATCCGCACGGAAGGCAGATGAGCAAGGTAGGCATCATCTAAATATTTATCTAAAAGTGCAATGGCTTCGTCCGTGGTTTTTCCAATGAGGTTAATTTCGGTAGAAACGGAGGAAGATTTGCTCATTTTGATTTTACCGGCGCCGGTTTTGCCATATTTTTTACTGGTGGGCGAGGTATCCTCTTCTAATAATATTAAATCGTTGACGTTCACTAAAGAGCGTAAAATACCCATCTGCACATATAAGTCTCCCTTTGCATTTGGCAGAGAATGGACTGTCCCTTTTAAATTCATGCTGATAACTTTAACACTGTCTCCGATACGCAGATTTTTTGGAACTTTGTGATTGGGGGCAGCATTCTTTTTCTGGTCTGCCATTTTTTTCTGAGCATCACTCATTTTATTACGGATTTTGGTTCGCTCTTTTTCCATCTCGCTCATAGGAGCCTGGGCAGTGCCGTATTTATTGAAATTGCGGATGGTTTCGTCCGCCATATCTTTTGCTTCCTTTAAAATATTGAATGCCTGTTCATTTGCTTCCCGTAGAATCTTATCGCGGCTTAAGTCTAAACGTTCCTGTTTCTGTTCTAACTGCTCTTTTAATTTGCGGACTTCTTCTTTATACTGGTTGATTTCTAACTGCTCTTTTTCAATGGTGACACGGCTTTTCTCTAAGTCGGCTAACAGGTCTTCAAAGTTTTCGTCATTTTCGCTGATACGTCCTTTGGCATCCTCAATGACATCGGGATTTAAACCTAGTTTCTGGGAAATGGCAAAAGCGTTGCTCTTTCCCGGAATACCAATTAGAAGTCTGTAGGTAGGACTTAAAGTGTCTACATTAAATTCACAGCAGGCATTTTCCACACCGGGAGTGGAGAGGGCGAAAACCTTCAATTCACTGTAATGGGTGGTTGCCATAATTTTGGCACCGTAGAGCTTTAGCTTTGACAAAATAGAAATTGCTAAAGCGGCACCTTCTGTCGGGTCAGTTCCGGCGCAAAGCTCGTCAAAAAGCACTAAAGAGCGGTCATCTGCCTGATTTAAGATGCGGATAATATTGGTCATGTGGGAGGAAAAAGTACTGAGAGACTGCTCAATACTCTGCTCATCTCCGATATCTGCGAAAACTTCATTGAAAATACCAAGCTCCGAACGTTCTGATGCCGGAATATGAAGCCCCGCCTGTCCCATCAGGGTGAAAAGACCTACGGTTTTTAAGGAAACGGTTTTTCCTCCGGTGTTAGGGCCTGTTACGATAAGCAACTGAAAATCCTCACCTAAACGTACGTCAATGGGAACTACTTTTTTCTGGTCTAACAGTGGGTGACGTCCCTTTTTGATGTTGATATGCCCCTCGGTATTAAATAAAGGCGCAACGCCGTTATAAGATTTCGCTAAAGAAGCCTTTGCGAAAATAAAATCTAATTCTACTAAAATCTGATAGTCTGTGGCGAGCTGTTCGGAATAACCCGCGGTGAGATTACTTAGGCTTGCAAGAATTACTTCAATTTCTTCCTGCTCCTTTAACAGAAGTTCTTTGTACTCGTTGTTTAAATTTACTACCGCCATCGGCTCGATAAAAAGGGTGGAGCCACTAGAAGACTGGTCGTGAATCATACCGGGCACCTGGGATTTTGCTTCGGCTTTTACCGGAAGACAGTAGCGTCCGTCACGCATGGTAATTACTGCATCCTGCAGATAGCCCCGGGTAGTGGTATTGTTTATCATAGAATTCATCTGGGAGCGGATTTTATCGTTCATGCTGCGCATGGAACGGCGGATGGAGTGCAGGGTACTGCTGGCGTCATCTGCAATTTCATCTTCGGAGAGGATACAGCGGCGAATCTCATCAGATAACGGAGTTAATGGCTCAATTTGGGCGAAAAACTCTGTCAGGGAATCCTTTGTTTCCTCGTCTTTTTCTGAACGGGAGAAAGCTTTTGCGCGCTTTGCTGTCTCTAACAGGGAACAGATGCGTAACAGTTCAATGGCGCTTAAAGAACCACCGATTTCTAACCGTTTTAAAGAGTCGTGAATAGACCTGACACCGGAGAAAGAGAGGTTTCCGCTTTTGAAAATCCGGCTTAAGGCATCCTTGGTCTGCTGTTGCAGCTGCTCAATCTCTGCTAAGTCGGTGCTGGGGCGTAAAGACCGGCAGCGGGATTTTGCTTCATCGCTGGAAGCATATTCTGTCAGTTGTTCAATAATTTTATTATATTCTAAGGTTTTTAAAACTTTGTCATTCATAAATATTGTCCTTTTTTTGCTAATATCGTTGGGCGTGCACGGTCACCCTATCATTGATTATATCCCATTCCGGGAGGGAAGAAAAGCGGGAAATAAAAAAATAGTATTGCATGACTATGGGATTGCAACTATAATAGTTATGGTACGGTTTTCATTAGTTTAAGAGAGGGAAAATCATGCAGGATAAGGAGAAAGAGCAGTTTTCTTTTATTAATGAAAAAATAAAAGAGAAGCCGTTAAATAAAAAACGATTGTTATTTCGCGCTGTTTTTTGTGTGGGGATGGCGGTTGTATTTGGTCTGGTTGCGGCACTTGTTTTTACTTATTTTCAGCCCAAATTTGAACAGCTTTTGTACCCTAAGCAGGAGCCAGTTGTCACGATTCCGAGGGATGATGCCTTAAACACGGAAATGACAGAGGAAACCGAAGAAACGGAAACAGAGACAGAAAGCGGTAAAACAGAGCCTGAAACGGAGCTGGTGGAAGAGCAGCAATTAGTACAGCAGCCTGAGGAATGGGAAATAGAACTTCAAGATTTCCAGGCATTACAGAATAAGCTGTACGCTGTGGGAAAAGAGGCAAATAAGTCTGTTGTCACCGTAACCGGGGTAAAGAGCGATACGGACTGGTTTAAGAATCCCTATGAAAGCAAAGGGCAGGCGTCCGGTATCATTGTGGCGGACAATGGCAGCGAGCTTTTGATTCTGACAGAGCGGAAGGTGATTGCTGATGTAGAGGAAATCTATGTCACATTCATCAATGATGTTACCGTGGCGGCGACAATGAAAAAATATGATGGCAATACAGGCATTGCTATTTTAAGTGTGCCGATGGAAAGCGTGGAAACGGATACCCTAGATGCTATTCAGGTAGCGGTTCTGGGAAATTCGTTGACAACGACACAGGGAACGATTGCCATTGCAGTGGGAAGCCCGCTCGGTACAAATTACTCCATCTTGACCGGAAACATTACTTCCACTACCAATAGCATTTCTACGATTGATAGCAATTATACGGTATTTACCACCGATATTGTAGGAAGCAGCAGCGGAAGTGGGGCTTTGATCAATTTAAACGGTGAGGTCATCGGTCTGGTCATGCAGGGGTACAGTAGTGCGGGAGATGAGAATACACTGACGGCACTTTCCATTTCCGAAATAAAAGCGGTGATTGAAATGCTGTCTAACGGGAAGGACATTCCGTATATCGGTTTGGAACTTACAACTGTAACCAATGATATCGCAGAGGAATATGATATGCCGAAAGGTGCCTATATTAAAGAGGTGAAGATGGATTCACCTGCTATGGCGGCGGGACTGCAGAGCGGAGATGTTCTTACTGCGGTTGACGGCGAGAGTGTGTTTACTGTGGATGGGTACGAGAATAAATTACTTGTCCTGTCCCCGGGAGATACTGCGGAGATTACGATTGAGAGACAGGGAACGGAAGGGTATACGGAGATTACCTGCACAGTAGAAGTAAGTGTATTAAAATAGAAATGAGGAGCATATGAAATATATTGACAGCCTTCGGGAAGGCGAAAGAATTAATGAAGTATATCTTTGTAAGGTAAAGCAGTCTGCATTGACAAAGGCGGGAAAGCCTTATGACAATCTGGTTTTGCAGGATAAGACAGGAACTTTAGATGCAAAAATCTGGGAGCCTGGTTCTGTGGGAATTGATGAATTTGAGACGTTAGATTATATTGCAGTTATGGGAGATATCACCAGTTTTCAGGGAAATCTTCAATTAAATGTAAAACGTGTCCGTAAAGTGCAGGAAGGGGAATATGATCCGAAGGATTACCTTCCGGTGAGTACTAGAGATGTAGATGAGATGTATGAGGAACTGACTGCATTGATCGGTACAGTCGCAAATCCTTATTTAAAGAAATTGTTAAGCAGTTTTTTCATTGAGGATAAGGAATTTGAAAAAAGGTTTAAATTTCATTCGGCAGCCAAAACGGTGCATCACGGATTTGTGGGTGGATTGCTAGAGCATACTTTAAGCGTGGCGAAGCATTGCGATTATTTTGCTTCCGTCTATTCTATGTTAAATCGCGATTTGATGATAACGGCTGCTATTTTTCACGATGTGGGAAAATTAGAAGAATTGTCCACCTTCCCGGAAAATGATTATACAGATGCGGGACAGCTGCTCGGGCATATTATGATTGGTGCAGAGATGGTGGGAGAGCGTATCCGAAGCATTCTGGGATTTCCGAAGGGACTTGAAAATGAGTTGAAGCATTGTATTTTAGCACATCATGGTGAACTGGAATTTGGTTCTCCCAAGAAACCGGCATTAGCAGAAGCGCTTGCTTTAAGTTTTGCCGATAATATTGATGCAAAGATGGAAACCATTCGTGAAATTTTTGCCGGTGTGCCGGAAAATAATTTAGAATGGCAGGGATATAACCGCTTGTTAGAGAGCAATATCCGTCGGGCGGGAAGAGAATAGAGTGAGATAAGCAGCTTTACGGGAAACGGAGGCTGCTTATTTTATCAATGAGGAAAAATAGTGATGAAGAAAAATGATATTGTAGAATTAAATATCGTAGATATGGGTGTTGACGGCGAAGGTATTGGAAAATATGAGGGAATGACCTTTTTTGTCAAGGATGCCATAATCGGGGATGTGATAAAAGCCCGCATTACCAAACAAAAAAAAAATTACGGTTATGCCAGAGTAGAGGAAATCATTTCGCCTTCTGCGGCGCGAATTACGCCGGAATGTGAACTGCACAGACGATGTGGGGGCTGCCAGATACAGGCGATGGATTATAAAAAGCAGTTGGAATTTAAGCAAAATAAGGTCAGGGGAAATTTGATTCGCATTGGCAGTTTTGCGCCTGAATTTGTAGACGAAGTGATGCTTCCCATTGTGGGAATGGAGACACCCTATCGTTACCGCAATAAAGCGCAGTTTCCTATCGGAAGAGACAAAGAGGGAAATCCCGTGGCAGGATTTTATGCGGCAAGGACGCACAGCATTATTCCGGTGACGGACTGCAAATTGGGGGTAAAGGAAAACCAGATTGTGTTGGAGAGGGTACTTTCCTACATGAAGGAAAATAAGGTGGAGCCTTATGATGAGACCACAGGGAAGGGACTAGTACGCCATGTGCTTATCCGGTATGGTTTTACCACGAAGGAAATGATGGTTTGTCTTGTTATCAATGGAAAGAAACTGCCGGAAGCAGAAAAATTGATTGAAAAATTGTCAGAGATAGAAGGGATGACAAGCATCTCTGTTAATCAGAATACAAAGAATACCAATGTGATTTTAGGCGAGGTGACGGAGTGTATCTGGGGACAGCCTTATATTACGGATTATATACATTTAAGAAAATGCGAGAAAACAGAGCAGGAGAAGTTTACCCCGACGGATACAGCGATTGCCTACCATATTTCGCCACAGTCCTTTTATCAGGTGAATCCGGTACAGACGGAGAAACTTTACAGTCTTGCTTTAGAGTATGCGGGACTTACAGGGAAAGAAACGGTGTGGGATCTGTATTGCGGCATTGGAACGATTTCACTCTTTTTAGCGCAGAAAGCAGGGAAGGTTTACGGGGTGGAGATTGTGCCGCAGGCAATCGAGGACGCGAAGAATAATGCCAAGTTGAACGGCATTTCAAATGCAGAGTTTTTTGTTGGAAAAGCGGAAGAGGTTCTGCCGCAATTTTATGAGAGGGAGAGTCGTGCAAACACAGAGCAGGCCATGCTTCATCCGAATGTGATTGTGGTAGATCCTCCTCGGAAGGGCTGCGATGAGAAGTGTCTTGAGACGATGCTTAAGATGCAGCCGGAGCGGATTGTGTATGTGAGCTGCGACTCTGCTACGTTGGCGAGGGATTTGCGTATCCTCTGTGATGACGGGTATGAGTTGAAGAAGGTGAGAGCAGTGGATCAGTTTGGAAATACTACACATGTGGAGTGCGTGACATTGCTCCAAAAAATTGTGAAGTAAACTCCTTGAATTTTCGCGAAGGCAACGAGGAGAGTTCCGAAGAAACAACTGGCTACAAAGCCAGTGTTTATGCGGAATTCGACGACTGCCCGCGAACCGAGAAGTTTGTAAAACTTCT
>JAQXGQ010000091.1 GCA_029006795.1 Clostridiales bacterium
ATACTCATCATCCGAAAATGTCGTTAAAAACAAAATTTTTGCATCCGAATATTTTTCTAAAATAAGTTCCGCTGCCTCTAACCCGGTCATTCCTTCCATCCGAATATCCATTAACAGAACATCCGGCTTTTCTTTTTCATAAAGTGAAATTGCCTCTTTTCCGTTGCTGCCAATTGCCGCCACCTCTAGCTCACTATCTGCCTCCAGAATTGTCTTTAATGAAATTGCAACCAGTTGATCGTCATCTATTACAACTACTTTCATATAATTACCATGCCCTTTCCAGGACCTGCAAATTTGTGCCTGCACAAATTTGTGTGTGAAAATTTATTTTCACACTGCCCTCATTTCTTGCTGTAAGCTATTGTGCTATTCATATTATCACACCAGGTTTGTACTATACAAGGTGTGGTTTTATCAATTTTGTTGATTTATTTTATCATATTTTTTGTTTTCTGTCTACATAATAAAACAAAAAGAGGACGATAACTCTTCTAGCTACCGCCCTCTGACAAGCATTCTTTCATGTATCTTCTGATTTATGGAATCCAATATCTGATAATCTGAACTATCTCTTCCCCTCTGACTGTTATGATAGTGTTATTGCAGGTAAACACAGCATTCTCATTTAAAACAGCTGTCGGCAAGTCCTCTAGAGAGTAGACTACACCATCCGGTTCTTTCTCAAAATCCCAATGATCTTCAAATGTTACTTCATCTGATACAGGAATCGTAATTTCACCAACGGAATAGTAAACAGGATAATCATTCATCGTCACCGTTCTATACAGACCATCATCCTCTACCAATTCAATGCCGTTATTTTCTATTCCACCGTTAATAATAACATACCCTGTATCGTCACTTTTTTCAACATCTTCAACCTTGACAATCTCGTTACAAACCTGAATTTGAGAACCACTCGACAGTTTTTCGATATCCTCCGTTTCATAACGGTCATACTCGTATACTTCTACTGTCAATTCGTAACCGGCATCCTTTTGTACAAGATCATCTGCTGTAAATGCAACCGAATATCCCCCATCTGCTAATGCATCCTTAGCACTCTCAAGTGGATATAACGGTTTTATCACTTCTGATGTCTCCGTTTCCTGATTTGATTTCGCCTGTGTATCTGTTGTTGTATTGCCGCAACCAACTGACACACTTGCAAATAACAGGGTTCCCGCAAAAATCGCGGATAAAAGCATTTTTCTTGTTTTCATAATGTTCCTCCCCGGATATTCTTTTTATTACTTGATTCGTATACTACCACGCGCTCTTTCAAAAATCAATTCTAACATAGTAGTAACCTATTTGAATTATCCGGGGAGACTGACGAGAACAACTAAACATCCTTAACACATCTTAAATAACGTATTCTCCCACTCTCTGTAGCTCATAATCCCGCAAATCCGCCAGTGTGATGCTATCCACAACCTCGTTGACTGCATCATTTATCTTTTTCCATACTAGCACCGTAGTGCAATCACACATATGCTCACAGACGTAATCCTCATCCACACATGCCACCGGCGCAAGACTTCCCTCGGTAAGCCTTAAAATCATGCCCACCGTGTACTCTTCCGGATTTCTCGTCAGCACATAACCGCCCTGGGCGCCACGGATGCTCTGCACGTATTTTGCCTTGTTTAATACGGAAATAATCTGCTCTAAATACTTGTCGGAAATCCCCTGACGCTTTGCAATATCCTTCAGACTCACCGGTGAGCCTGTATTATTCAGTGCCAAATCTAACATCAGACGCAATGCGTATCTTCCCTTCGTAGATATTTTCATAAATAACCATACCTTTCTTTCATTTACACAAACTTGCCATCCTGCGTTGCAGGCATAACATTTGTAGCATTTACTTTCTATTTTCCAAGCATTAGTATATCCCTTAATTCATAGTATGTCAATAGGAATTGGTGGCATACTATTTATTTGGTTTTTATGCAAAACAATTCGATTTTTTTCTTTAATTCCTCTTGAATTGTAGGACTTTCAGTGATAAAATTCTATCTTGTGTTTTTATAAATTTTTAATACTTTTTATACTTTATAAAGAATTGGGCAGCCACTGCCCTTCTATAGGAGGAATTTATGAATGAACTAAAGCCAAAATTGTTTGACGTCTTAAAGGGCTATACCAGAGCACAGCTTGTTAAAGATATCATTTCCGGTATCATCGTTGCCATCATTGCTCTGCCGCTTTCCATCGCCCTGGCTATTGCATCCGGCGTCAGCCCGGAACAGGGTCTTTACACCGCTATTATTGCCGGATTTTTTATTTCGTTTTTCGGTGGAAGCCGTGTTCAGATTGGCGGCCCGACCGCAGCCTTTGTTGTTATTATTTATGGAATTGTCACGGAGTACGGTACTGACGGATTAATTGTTGCCACTATCTTAGCAGGAATTATTCTTGTAATCATGGGTATCTGCCGTTTCGGTTCCCTGATTAAATATATTCCTTATACCATAACCACCGGCTTTACCTGCGGTATTGCAGTTACCCTTTTCGTGGGACAGTTAAAGGATTTCTTCGGTCTTTCCATGGAATCCGTTCCTTCGGAATTTTTATATAAGGTAATTGTTTATGCCGAACATCTGAATACCATCAACTGGACTGCTACTCTTATCGGTATAGCTGCTGTTGTCATTATGCTGGTATGGCCTAAAGTAACCGACAAAATCCCGGGCTCACTGGTGGCTATTATTGTAACCACTCTGATTGTGTATTTTGCCAAATTGCCGGTTAATACCATCGGAAGCGTATACGGAGAATTATCGTCCTCCTTCCCATCCTTCCATGTACCGGGTATTACCTTCGGTCTGATACAGAAAATGCTTTCTCCGGCGTTTACCATTGCCATTTTAGCAGGTATTGAATCCCTGCTTTCTGCCGTGGTATCTGACGGTATGATTGGTGACACCCACAAATCCAATGCCGAGTTGGTCGGTCAGGGACTTGGAAATATTTTTTCCGGTTTATTCGGAGGTATTCCTGCCACGGGCGCTATTGCCCGTACGGCAGCCAATGTAAAAAACGGTGGGCGTACCCCCATTGCAGGTATTGTACACTGTATTACTTTAACCATTATCCTTTTAGCATTAATGCCTTTAGCTGCCTTAATCCCGATGACAACCTTAGCTGCCGTTCTTCTGGTGGTAGCTGCAAATATGGCAGACTGGACATCCTTCGCCCGTCTCTGCAAAACGGCACCAAAAAGCGACATCATTGTTCTTGTTGCCACTTTCTTACTGACCGTATTCTTTGACCTTGTAGTTGCC
>JAQXGQ010000092.1 GCA_029006795.1 Clostridiales bacterium
ATAGATATCTTCCGCAGGAAGGATGCCCTTTAGTCTGCGAATCAACATCTGGTTAATCAGGAAATAAAGAAAAATTACTCCACCGTAAATCAGCGCATAAAGCTGCCCCCACTGCCACAATATAGAAGTTTCCGTTTAAGTATAATTTTCGAATTTCATTCATACGGAAGCCAAAAATCTTAATTAAGGATATACTGAATGCAGAACGGTCAATCATCAATCCATTGACATACCGCGCAGGAATCCCCCTGTATCGCAATAATGCCACCATGATATGCGCATAATCCTGACACACACCTTTTCCCATACGCAAAGCTTCTTCTGCCGTCGTATGAGTATCCGTAACCCCACTGACATAGGAAAAATGGTCATAAAGATACTGCATAACTGCTATCGCATCCTTTAGATTATCCTCTGACCGCGCTCCTATTTCTTCTGAAAAATGCTGCAGAGTCTGCCCACACCGGGTATAAGCGGAAGGATATCGATACATAGGATGCAAGGGCTCTTTCATCACCCGCATTCCCTCTACTTTAGCGATTCCCTCTACTTCATAACCAAACTTTTCATGTGGGGTTCTACACTGTCCCACACACTTTTTATTTCCAAATCCATCCATTACTTCATTCAGACAGTCTGCAGGACTGACATGACTGTTTATGATGGTAATCTTCTGGTTGTCGGTATCTGTCGGTAAGCACCTGAGTGCAAAATTGTGCTCCCATACCGGTTTTGAAAAAGGAAGATAGGTAGGTGCATTGACAATCGCCACATTGCCGCTGCGATACACATCCATGATGCCCGGCACTCCTATCAGCGATTCGGGCAGGAAAGTCATCGGGTCTAAATACTCATCAGAAATCCTACGGTAAATCACACCCACCTTCTGTTTCTTTCCACGGTAATCCTTAAAGTACAGGAAATTATTTTCCACAAACAAATCTGTGCACATGGCAAGCTCGCTGTCGGTTTGCTCCGCAAGATAAGAATGTTCAAAGTATGCTGCGTTATATCGCCCCGGTGTCATAATGACAGGGACACCACCGGTATTGACATATGCCATGGTCTCTTTTAACAAATCTGCATAATTGCGGTTGTCTACAATAGGATTATTGCGAAACGTCTCCGGGGATGCCTGACGGCAGATTTCTCTCGCTATCATAGGATAAGAAGCCCCGGAGGGTATCCGAAGATTATCCTCTAAAATATACCATTCTCCATCCTTTCCTAACACAAGGTCAATACCTGATATATGACTATGAATCTTTTTCGGCGGTTTCATACACTCACACTCAGGAAGATATCCGGAAGAAGAAAATACAAATTCCTCCGGCACCACACCATCCTTTATAATCTTTTTTTCTCCATACACATCTTCAAGAAACAGGTTCAAAGCATCAACTCTCTGAATCAACCCTTTTTCTAGATACTCAAATTCCTGGTGAGAAATTACCCGTGGAATAGCATCGAAGGGAAATAGCTGTTCATGAAATGTTCCGTTCTTGTACAGTCCGAATTTGACGCCGTATCTTGCTAACAAACGATTAATTCCTTCCGTATGGTCTATCCAGCTCTCTCATATTCGTTTCCTCCTGACCCGCAGGGTATTACTTCAGACAGTTTTGAAGCTGTATGAAGTGCTATTGCTTCATAGGAAATTATGTTACTCTTGCACATCAATTCAATATGCTATTTTCTACAAAACAAAAAAGCGCTTAGAACTCTGCTCTAAGCGCCTTTGCTTCCCCTTGTATTTTTGAATAATCTTACTACAGGAAAAATTTATCTGTCAACTTTTTATTTTATCCAAGGCTCACATTCCTTGCAAATTTTTTTGTTTTACAAAATACAGTACTTTTACTTATTTCAGTTCTCTGTATCTGTTATGGAACCTAACATCTGTATCATCTCATCTGCCGTACTTATTACCTCGTCCATCATAACATCTGCAACGCATGCCCGGAGCATATCCACATACTGCCCGCACTCTTTAGGGATTCTGCACTTTTCTAACTCACGCATTGCCTCATCTGCACCGTCAATGTCAAACTGATTCATGGAATCCCTTATTTTCGTCAAAAGCTCTACCAATTCCTCCACAGAGGTCTCACGCTTTTCCTCATTCTGTATCTCACCGTAAGGACGCAGGACTTCTTTAAGACTCCGGTACTCCTTAAGCAGTTCTGGTGTTTCCTGCCGGATAATCTCTACATTTTCTGCATTGCCGCAGTCCTCCATACGATGAAACCACTCAGAAAGACTTTGGGCACCAATCATGCGTGCCGTATTTTTCAGTGCATGTACCTCGATGGTATAGTCACGAATCAGGTCGTCTGCTAAACATTTTTCCAGTTTATTTGCCTTAACGTCAATCAGCTTGTAGAAATCTCCAAGCAGACTGCGCCACAATGTTTCACTTCCGGAATACTTGATGCCTTCTGTGGTATCAATTCCCACCTTTGCCAGAAGCACCGTCTCATCCTCCGTCACTCCCTGCTCCTGTTCTTCTGCCGCCCTATCTTCTTTCTTTCCACCATCAGCCGCTCTAAGTACCAGTTCTTTCGGAAGCCACTTTTTAATACAGTTACAGATTTCTTTCATCTCAATGGGTTTTGCCACAAAGTCATCCATTCCCGCCTTTGCAAACTGTTCCCTCGCATCCGTCAGTGCATTTGCCGTCAATGCCACAACCGGAACCTTCTGATAGTATTCCCCTTCCATTGCACGAAGTTTCTGGGTTGTCTCAATCCCATCCATAACCGGCATCATGTGATCCATGAAAATAATATGATACTTTTTCTGCTGAACTAACTGCAGTGCACGTTTTCCACTCTCTGCCGTATCAATCTTCATCTGAAGCGGCTGTAACAGCCCTACCGCTACTTTCAGATTCATCTCATTGTCATCCACGATCAGAACCGACGCATCCGGGGCCGTAAAATTCTGGTATTCCTCTGTAACCTGTCCAAAATCCGACATCTCATGGTTGATTGCCTGACAGAAATTCAGACTGTAGAGCGGTTTGTTAAGCATGGTTATATCAACCCCTGTGCATTCCTCAAGCATAGGGTTTCGCAGAACACAAATCTCGCCAAACTTCTCCCGGTAAGTTTCAATTTCCCCACTGATTGTCTCATAGTCTGAAACATCCGTAAAAAAGTAATCCAAAGGCTCTTTCGTTTCTTTCCACTGTTCATAAGGTACGCAGGATACCTGAAACCTATTGGTCAAATCACTGAACGTATCCCTTAGACATTCCTTACTGAAATATCCGCTGACATGCAGTTTTTCCGGTAGATCTTTATCGTGTATCTCTGCAGCCGGCTGTTCAACTGAAATCTTCTGGTGAATATTGAAGTAAAATTCACTTCCCTCTCCATAAGTGCTCTTTACACCAATCTTTCCACCCATCATCTCCACTAACTGTTTCGAGATAGCTAACCCCAGACCGGTTCCTTCTTTCTCATGGTTTTTCTTACTGTCTACCTGTTGGAAAGAGCCGAACAGTTTTCCTAAATCTTCTTCTCGAATACCCTGTCCGGTATCCTGAACTGAAACAAAAAGCTCCATATCGTTCCCTGTTACCTTCCCCACACGAATCTGCAGTTTGACAAATCCCATATCCGTAAACTTAATGGCATTATTCACAATATTAATAATAATCTGTCTGATACGCAAAGAATCTCCATATAATTTCTTTGGAAGTTTCTCGTCGATGTCGAACAGTATCTCTACATTTTTTTCACCGATACGTGTTAAGAAAATCATACTCAAATCGCACAGCATGGACATCGGCTCGTACTCTGCTTCCACTAAATCCATTTTACCGGACTCAATCTTTGAGAAATCAAGAATATCATTAATTATATTCAAAAGCGCATTGCCGGATCGCTTGATGTTCATCAGGTATCCTCTGTCCTGTGCCGACAAATCCTTTCTCAACAGTATTTCCGTCATACCGACAATCGCATTCATCGGCGTTCTGATTTCATGGGACATATTAGACACAAAAGCTGATTTTGCCTGATTCGCCGCCTCAGCTTGTTCCTTCAATGCTTTCATAATCTCTGTCTGTTCCTGTGCATGTTTCGTATAATGGTAACTGTCTGTAATATCATTCAATACATACATTTTACCAAAATAAGTGTTCTTGTCGATAAGCAGATGACTCTGTACTTCATAAACACGATTGTTGTGTTTAATATTGCTTTTATTAATAATACAGTCATCTAACTCTTCTATTGCCCCCACATTCTGTGACACCCCTGATAGCCGATACAACTCGGCAGCTTTTTTATTCTGATAAATTACCGTGTTTTCACTGTCTAACACAATCAGTCCGTCAGATAACTCATCCACTGCCCGCTCCTTTGCCATTGACAAGGTGTCTAACAGTTTATCCCGAAACAGTGATACACCAAGAATAATAATGGAAATCAAATAAGCCATTAACGTGGAATCATATCCGCCGGTTTTCCCTGTCAAAAATCCTATGAGACCTATCATCATAACAATAATAATTGCAAAAAAATTTCCAATCCTGCGTTTCTCCACCTCGCCCCTGACTTCTCTGCATCTATGAACGCATGCCGCAATCATCGCAATGAAATAGCCAACAATTATTCCGTGATAAAACAGATAAAATGGTCCATGACCAAACACAAGATGCGGAAAGAAGCCTTCCTTAACAAACCCGATACTACTGTAATACAGTTTTTGATGTTCACAGGTTAATACCAGAAACGTAATGAAAATATGAAGAACGGTCAATCCTTTTTTTAGCCATACCGGTATCCTTACCTTGCAATAGTCCATCACAAATAAAAAGATAGCAAGAATGATAAATGGTTTCCCCAGATAAATAAATTTCACTGTCTGAAGTGCCTGCGCTTCCGTTTGTGCCTGCAGTTCAAACAGATATCCGAAGAAATTAATCAAAAGCGATATGATCATCAACAACATAAGATTCTGCTGTTTTGACGGTTTCTGGCAAAACACATAACATGCCTCGCAAAACAGAATAACAATTCCAACATACTGATATAATACAAATAATGTATACATTAGACATCCTTCTCCATTTTTTCTTCAAATTCAGAAACAGGCATTGGTTTTGCAAAATAAAATCCCTGAATCATATCACATCCAAGTTCCGTAAGGAACTCTACCTGCTCCTTTTTCTCAATTCCTTCCGCTACAATACGCATATTTAACCCTTTTGCCAGCCGAATTGCCTCCCGGACAATAATTTCTCCACGCTCTGAAGAATTCTCCCCCCTGAAAAATTCTGTGTCCAGTTTCAATACATCTAACGGCATATCCTTGAGCGAATTTAAGGAGGAATAACCTGTTCCAAAATCATCCATAGAAACATGAAATCCGTAAGCCTTGAGCTGTTTTACCGTTTCAACGAGAATATCCTTATCATCAAAGAAAGCACTCTCTGTTACTTCCAGTTCAATCAGTTCATGTCTTGACCCATAAGCATCCACCAGCTGACAGATATGTTCTGCCAGTCCCTCCTGTGCAAAATGCGCTCTCGAAATATTTATAGAAACCGGTATCATCTTCCTGCCCTGAATTTTCCATTCTGCCAACAGCTTCGCAACATGAGATATCATATAGTCATCTAGCTGTGTAATAAATCCATTTTCCTCAAGAATCGGAATAAAGCGGCTCGGCATGATAATTCCCTCTGTAGGGCTGTTCCAACGCACCAACGCCTCTGCTCCCACGATTTTCTCATCTGTCGGACTATACTTAGGCTGCAGATATACCTGGAACTCTTCCTCTCGCAACGCAGTCTCCATATTCTCCTCCACTTTTCGGTTCCATAACTGTTTATCTAACATTCTCTCATCAAAGAAAGAAATCCTCTTCTCTTCCTGGCACCTTGTTTCCATTCTGGCTGTATTTGCGCAATTATAGAGCTGACTGATATCTATACTTTTTCTGTCCATGTAGTGTCTTCCATTCTCCGCCACTCTCGGAGAAACAATATAGATTCCCGCATGAAAATGAAGTTTCTGTTCCGTTCTTAATCC
The DNA here is from genome assembly GCA_029006795.1 of Clostridiales bacterium. Taxonomy (GTDB): domain Bacteria; phylum Bacillota; class Clostridia; order Lachnospirales; family Lachnospiraceae; genus Roseburia. Next base: position 6,045 of record JAQXGQ010000092.1, read on the forward strand.
CGTCAGTTCCGCTAACAGAGAACACACCCTTTTCTGACAATCCTTCCTGTACTCCTCCTCATTCTGCCCTTTGCAGCAAAGCAACAGCGCAAAATCAGCGCCTTCGTATCTGGAATAAATCTCTCCTTTCATAGTTCTCGCTCTTAAAAAACCGTTCATGCTTTCTAACAATTCCTCCCCTGCCTTCACTCCATAACAGGCACAGTAATTATGATATCTTTCAACATGCAGTTCAACAACAGCATACACTTTTTTATTATTTCGGTGTCTGGATAAAATTCTCCCGGCAAAGGTCTGAAAATAGAGCCAGTTCCAACCGCCTGTCACCATATCTAAGTACAACAGCTTTGTTATTTTCTGCTGCATGATGATTGCGCGGATAGTATTGACAAACAAAAAGACGATTGGTATCAACAGCATAAGTACCGCAATCATGCCAAATGCACACATATATATAACATCCTGCCGTTGAATCTGCAACGTATGCTTTACATAAAACTGATACTGCTGATGCTGAAGGGGTGTCTGCAGCCAGAATTTCTGATCCAGTACCGCTTCACGAAGCCATTCATCTTCTGTTACATCTTCCCCGCTCCGCTCAAAGGCTTCTGCAAAAACTTTCTCCATAGGTATCATAAACAGGCTGTCTTTGTCCTCCTGACTATAGTCCTGTCCACTGTCTCCGATAACGATAATATTCTCACTCAGATAAATACTTCCAACCATATCAAAATCCGGCTTCGACGTACCTGTCGAGATTATCTCATTCTGATTTTCGTCCGTAATATATATACCGCTTCTCTCCGGCATAAAGTCCCCTAATGCTTCAGCCGCCTGCCCGATTGTCATTCCTTTTTCAATCAAATGGTCAAAATTCTCCCCGGCAAGCACTGACTTTTGATACATCTGCTCCACCTTTGTGGTTACCACATAGGTTGTAAAAAACATGACAAACATTGCGACCATACAGGTACATAAAACAGTGACCCCGATAAATATTACAATAGAAGGCCATATTTTCTTTTTCCTGAATTGTTCCATCTTTTTCTCTCTCGTACTCCCCATTTTCCTGTTCCTCTTAAAACTGAATAAAACTACTATTTTCCTTTATCAAGCACATGGTATAATGTCTATCGACATTATACCATATTTCAATGGTTTCACAAGCAGCAACGCTCCGTCAAACCCTTTTTATCTCGTAATAAGACATCGAAAAATCACGAAGTAATTTCTGCAATCTCATTGACAAATACAAAAATCCTTGCCATAATTTTCTTATCATAAGGTTTATAAAAAGGGGCTTACTCTGATGATACCTTTCATTTTAGCCGGCGGCATTGCCAATGCTTTAATGAATTTACCCATTCCTGCCTATCAGGCGCTTCTGGTTTCAGAACATTTTTCCTGGATTTATTCCGTACTTGATATGATTTACGAGGGTACTTTCGGATTGTTTTCTCTGGGACTGGTAATCACCCTAAGTATCAGTTTTGCTATGGAAAAAAGCGAGCCTGTCGATCAGGGTGCTCTCTATGTCATTATTTCTTTGGGTGCCTACGGTGCTCAGTTAAATATCGGAAGTTCCCATTTTGACTTAAACAATATAGGCACTCCCGGCTGTTTTGCTGCGCTAGTTGTCACTCTGTTTTCCTGCTATATGTACTCCATTCTGAAAAAAAATTCCTTTTTATCCATGCAGGAACACACTTCCGGTACAAATATTATATGTGCAAATGCAATACATACAATCTTTCCTTTCGCTCTCATCATTGCTATCGTTGCACTGTTTAATCAGCTTCTGATATTTTTCTTTGACTCTTACAGTCTCCACGAATTAGTTTCAAATGTGGTATGCAATATTTTCGATCATTTAGAACCGGGATTTTTGTCAGGGCTTTTATACACGGTACTTCTCCATGTACTGTGGTTTTTCGGTCTTCATGGCAGCCATATATTAGAGCCTGTGGCGCAGACCACTTTTGCCTTTGATAACGCCTCTGGGATTTTCAGCAAGAGTTTTTTTGACACCTATGTAGTAATGGGTGGTTGTGGCACTACTATCTGTATCCTGATAGCCCTGCTACTTTTTTTCCGCAAAAGTCAGCTGAATAAGTTAGCAAAAGTGGCCTCCTTTACTGTAATTTTTAATTTGAATGAGGTTTTAAATTTCGGCATTCCCATTATTTTAAATCCAACTTTGGCACTCCCGTTTCTTCTGACTCCTGTTTTATGCTATGTCATTTCCTACGGTGCCACAGCGATTGGCTTTGTACCTCCGGTAATGCAGGAAATTCCGTGGAGCACTCCCGTTTTCTTTAGCGGATATATGGCTACAGGTTCCTTCCGGGGTGTCTTTTTACAGATTTTTTGTATCGTAATCGGTGTTGCAATTTATCTGCCTTTTCTAAAACTTCATAAAAAAACACAGGAAGAATATGCCAAAGAGCTGTTAAACCATCTGGTGAAAGAACTGCAGAAGAATGAGACAGAAAAAGAAACACCAAATTTTTTAACCCGTATGGATAAACTTGGACTTACTTCCCGAATGCTGCTTTTGGATTTAAAAAATGCCATTGCCCATAACGAACTATTTTTACTCTATCAGCCTCAGGTAGATAATGACGGAAACTGCTTTGGCGGTGAGGCATTACTCCGCTGGAATCATCCTCTTTATGGCTTTATCTATCCACCGTTAATTATCTATCTTGCCAAAGAAGGAAAAATTCTGCCTGACTTAGAAAGAGCCCTTTTTGACATGGCAGGAAACGCCATCCATGAAACACAGAAGCAATATGACGGTGAATTCAAAATTTCTGTAAATATTACGGCCAAATCGCTGCTTTGGGACATTGAAGGCTGCATTGAGGATTGTTTGAAAAAGTATGATATTCCTTCACAAAAATTATGGTTAGAAATCACTGAGCAGGATATTTTAGTCAATACAGATACCGTCATTGACAAACTCAATCATCTAAAAAAATTAGGTCACACATTACTGATTGATGACTTCGGCATGGGGCACACTTCCCTTATTTATCTGCAGTCTAATTATTTTAATGTGGTAAAACTTGACGGTTCTCTGGTGAAAAAAATGTTAGACAGCAAAACCAGTCAGGAAATTATTTCCTCTATCGTAGAGCTTGGAAATAAATTAGGTGTAAAAATCATTGCAGAATTTGTAGAAACCGAACACCACTGGAATATGTTAGCAGAACTGGGATGTAACTGGTATCAGGGATATCTGTTCAGCAAACCAGTTCCCCTTGATGAATTTATTTCTTATCTGAAAGAACATAATCCCCATTGATTCCAAAACGGAGACGCTCTTATGAACGTCTCCGCTTCTTTAGTTGTTATTTATCTTTTAAAGTACGCATGGAATTCAGAATGGCAATCACAGAAACTCCCACATCTGCAAATACCGCTTCCCACATATTTGCCAAACCAAAGGCGCCTAAGATTAATACCAGTGCTTTGATACCAAGAGCAAATACAATGTTTTCTTTGACAATCTTTAAGGTTTTTCTGGAAATCCGCACTACTGCAGCAATCTTTCTTACATCATCATCCATCAGTACCACATCAGCAGCTTCAATGGCGGCATCGGAACCCATACTTCCCATAGCAATACCAATATCCGCTCTAGTAAGCACCGGTGCATCATTAATACCATCACCGACAAAAGCAAGTTTTTCCTTTTCTCCCTGATTTTTAAGGAGACTTTCCACCTGAGTGACTTTGTCGCCGGGAAGCAGTTCTGCCTGAACCTCATCAAGACCAAGCTCTGCTGCCACTGCCTCTGCCGCTTCTTTCCTGTCCCCGGTGAGCATGACACATTTTTTCACACCTACCCGTTTCATATCGGAAATTGCTTCTTTTGCCCCCTCTTTGATGGTATCGGAAATTACAATCGTTCCCGCAAATTTTCCTTCACATGCCACATAAACCACAGTTCCCATACTGCGATTTTCCGTGTAAGAAATTTTCTCTGCCATCATCAGCTTGGCATTTCCTAAATACACTTCTTTCCCATCAATCAAGGCATGTATCCCATGTCCTGCCACTTCTTCTGCCTTTGTAACACGCTCCATAGAAAGCGGCTTTTCGTAAGCTTCCCGGATGGAGTTTGCAATGGGATGATTCGAATAGCCCTCGCCGTATGCCGCTAATTCCAACAATTCCTCGCCGCTGATACCGCTCTCTTTCTCCGGGAGAACCTCCGTAACTTTAAACTCTCCTTTTGTCAGGGTTCCGGTTTTATCAAAGACAATCGTATTCATTTCTGCCACTGCTTCTAAATAATTGCTCCCTTTTACCAGAACACCGATTTTAGAAGCTGCACCGATACCGCCGAAAAATCCCAATGGAACGGAAATTACCAATGCACAGGGGCAGGAAATAACTAAGAAGATACATGCTCTCTGTATCCACTCGCCCCATCCTCCACCAAGAATTAGCGGCGGCAATATGGCAAGTACCACTGCTCCGATCGTAACTACCGGCGTATAATATTTTGCAAACCGGGTAATGAAATTTTCCACCTTTGCTTTTTTGCTGTTGGCATTCTCCACAAGTTCTAATATCTTTGCCACCGTGGAATCATCAAAAACTTTTGTGGTTTTCACTTTTAAAGTTCCGCTGCCATTGACGCACCCGCTGATAATCTCATCTCCGGGCTTTGCCTTTCTCGGAACGGATTCACCGGTCAATGCGGCAGTATCAATCATAGACTCACCCTCTACCACGACACCATCAAGAGGGATGCGCTCACCCGGCTTTATCACAATCACCGTTCCGACTTCCACATCATCCGGATCCACCTGAATCAGACTGCCATCCTCTTCAACATTAGCATATTCCGGGCAGATATTCATCATATCGGAAATAGACTGTCTGGATTTTCCCACGGCATAGCTCTGGAACAGTTCTCCCACCTGATAGAACAACATCACAGCCACTGCCTCAGAATATTCTTTTACTCCAAATGCCCCGAAGGTTGCAATCATCATTAAGAAGTTTTCATCAAACACCTGTCCGTGGCTGATATTTCTTGCTGCTTTATAAATAATGTCATAGCCAATCATAAGATACGGTATCAGATAGATAAAAAATAACAGCACAGGAGACTGCAGCTTTTCTAATACACCCGTATGCTCTAATACTAGCAGTACCATAAATAAAATAAATGTAAGGATGATACGCAGTAACATCTTCTTCTGCTTTTTGTTCATAACATGGCTCCCTTCTAAGGCATCATTTTATTACATTAAAATCTTACAGTCCGGCTCTACTTTTGCGCAGACCTTTGCCACTTCCTCCATGATGGCATCAAATTTGTCATCCTCGGCATCCACCATCATTTTCTGTGTCATAAAGCTGACGCTAGCATCATTGACGCCCGGAATTTTCTTAATTGCCTCTTCCATTTTTGCTGCACAGTTTGCACAATCTAAGTCCTCTAATTTGAATTTCTTTTTCATGGTAAATCCTCCTCTTTTTCTTCTATGATTTTCTTTTATGGTTTCTCTTTTATGACTTTCTTTTACTGCTTTTCTTTAGATGACTAGCCGTTACATCTGACTCACCGCAGTGTTTGTTTTCTACTCCTCAATGTGTTCCCGTCCCTGGTCAATAATGGCTCTCACATGGTCATCCGCTAACGAATAAAAAACAGATTTTCCCTCTCTTCGTCCGGTCACAAGTTTTGCCTGTTTTAAAATCTTAAGCTGATGGGAAATCGCCGACTGGTTCATATTCAGTGTCTGTGCCAAATCACAGACACATAATTCTGACTCGAACAACACGTATAAAATACGGATTCGTGTAGAATCACCAAAAACCTTAAATAACTCTGCTATATCATAGAGTTCATCCTCGTCCGGCATTTTTTCATTTGCTTTTTTAATACGATCTTCGTGAAGACAATAATCTTCGCAGTGCTCTACATCTTCTAATGCCAAGTGCTCACCTCCGATTTCTGATTATAATACACTTTACAATACTTTTTCATTAATTCATATTATCATATGAATATCTGTTCATATATAGAATATAACTTTCCTACATAGATGTCAATACTAATTTATCACTTTTTTTTATTCTACTTTCATCATCCGGTATCCAACTCCCACATGAGTCTGGATATACTGGACAGAATCCGAATTTTGCTCCAATTTTTTACGCAAAGTAGCCATGAATACACGCAGAGATGCCACATCATTCTCCCAGCTATGTCCCCAGATGTTCTGCGTAATATAAGTATGTGTCAATACTTTCCCCACATTTTTCGAAAGCAGACACAGCAGCTTATACTCAATGGGCGTTAAGTGCAGTTCTTCTTCCTCTAAGTAAGCGCAGCCTGCTGAATAATCCACCCGAAGTTTTCCGTTTACAAATATGGAGGATGTCAACAGTTCTCCCTGACTTGCCGTTAATCTTCTTTCCGTCACTCTGAGCCTTGCTAACAATTCTTCCACAGAAAAAGGCTTTGTCAGATAATCATCTGCCCCTGCATCTAATGCCTCCACCTTATCCGAATCCTCGCTTCTGGCACTGATGATAATAATCGGCACATTAGACCACATACGGATTCTTTGAATCACTTCTATTCCATCCATATCCGGCAGTCCTAAATCAAGCAGAATTATGTCCGGATTATGGGAAGACGCCTCTAGGATGGCTGTTTCTCCACTCATTGCAGTTAAATATCTGTAATCATGCGCTTTTAAGGTTGTAATCATAAGGTTCTGTACCGGTTTGTCATCTTCTACAACTAATATTAACGTCTTATTCATGTAAATCTACCTCCTCTATCGGCAATGAAAATGTAAATACTGCTCCATGTGGATGGTTGTCTGAAAGTTCTAACTCTCCTCCGTGCACTGTGATAATTGATTTACAAAGGAATAAACCTAAACCTAAACTTCGTCTGCTGTCAGCGATACTCTTTGCCCCACTGTAAAACATATCAAATACAAGAGGTTTCACTTCATCCGAAATTCCCGGCCCGTTATCTGCAATGCAAACCACTGCCTTTCCCTGCAATTTATGAGTTGTTATTACAATCTTTGAACCTTTTTGTGTATACTTAATCGCATTGTCTACAATATTGATAATGACCTGCATAATAAGTCTTGCATCCACCTTTACGAGAATAAACTCCTCCGATGCCTGAAAAGAAATCTCATGCTCTGTCTTTTTCCTACTGATATGCTGCAATGCTTCTGTAATAATTTCATCTAAAAGTTCTGCCTGCAGGCGGATGTTAGGGCTTTCTTCTTCTATTTTGGTTACAGAGAGCAGATTTTCCACTAAATTAATAAGCCACATGGAATCGTCATAAATGTCTAAATATAATTGCTTCTTTGTATTTTCATCAAACTTTTCTCCATTTGATAGTAAATTACTTGCATTACCGGAAATGGACGTAAGCGGTGTTCGCAAATCATGGGAAATAGAGCGGAGCAAATTTGCCCTCATCTGCTCTTTCTGCGCTACTAAAGACGCCTCTGCTGCCCTCTTCGCCTGTCTTTTTAACTGGGTTGCCAGTGAACCCGTTAAAAAGGCAGCAACAAGCATCGTTACAAAAGTAACGGGATAATCTTTGTCGTAAGCCCAAAATGTATATCGTGGCTCTGTAAACAAGAAGTTGAACACAAAAACACTGACTATCGAGGATATGAGACTATAAATCTGATGTGTTGTAATCACTGATGTAATCAACACACCCAGAATATAGACCATGATAATATTCGCTTCACTCATTCCCAGTTTCCAAAATCCGAACCCAATGGCAGATGCAACAAGAATCATTCCAACACTTTTTATCACATCCACTGCATGAAACAAATGCTCTGTTTTATTTACCGTCCCCATCGGAAATTCGGGTTTCTGACGTTTCTCCTTCATTTTCTATCTTCTCCTCTCCGCTTTCCAAAGAGTCATTTTGCTGTTCTGTGTTTTCTTCCAGAAAAGCATCCAGTTTTCTTACGGCAATAAACCCTATCACTCCGCTTATCATAAAAGCTAATAGCAATACAACCGTTTCCATTATACCATCTCCTTTAGCCGACTGTTATTTTTTCTTTTGGAAGTCTTGACAGATTTCTTTCTTTTTCCGAAAATGCGGCAAAAATCAATGTTAAGCCGCCCACTCTTCCCAAAAACATAAGTATCATCAATATTAATTTTGATATGGTTCCTAATCCGGGGGTAATTCCCAATGTCAGTCCAACCGTACCAATCGCAGAAGCAGTTTCAAACAGACAGACTCCCATTGGCAGTTCTTCTATACAGCTAATCAAAATTCCTCCGGTCAAAAATAAAGTAAGATACATCAGCATAATAGCCGCTGCATGTCTTATGGTTCCCTCCTCTATTCTTCGTCCAAAACATTCGGTGTCTTCTTTTCTTTTAAATACAGAAAACAGTGTCATAAAAAGAACTGCTGCTGTTGTTGTTTTCATACCGCCCGCCGTAGACCCCGGTGAGCCCCCTATCATCATCAAAATAGTCACCATCGTCTGTCCGGCTCCACTAAACGATGTCAAATCTACAGTATTAAACCCTGCCGTTCTTGGTGTGACCGCCTGAAACAGTGCCGCCCATATCTTCTCTCCAAGCGGCATATCCTTCCAAACCTCTCTGCTAAATTCCCCAAAAAAGAAAAATAGAAACGGAAAAACAATTAAGATTACTGTCATCACCAGAATGACTTTGCTCTGCATACGATATTTTCTGATATGTATTCCCTTACACCTCACATCATCCCATGTAAGAAAACCGATTCCTCCTATGATTATCAATCCGATAATGACTGCATTAACAAGTCCATTAGGAGCATACTCTGTCAGAGAGGAATACTGTTCTATATTTCCCATCAAATCAAATCCTGCATTACAAAACGCTGATACAGCGTGAAACACTGCATACCATGTCCCCTTGAGGACACCAAAATCCTTCCAAAAAGCAGGCATCATAAGTATTGCACCTGTCAATTCAATGATAATTGTTGATTTCAAAATAAATCCCGTTAATCTTACAATACCGCCTAGACTAGGAGCAGCGATTGCCTCCTGCATCGTACTTCGCTGCATCAGACCAATCTTTCTTCCTGAAATAGCAGTCAGTGACACAGCAATCGTCACCACTCCCATCCCTCCGGTCTGAATCAGTATTAAGATAACAATCTGACCAAATACAGACCAGTAAGTTGCCGTATCATGTGCTACAAGACCTGTCACACAGGTGGCTGAAGTCGCTGTAAATAACGCATCTAAAAAAGACGTTGCCTTACCGCTCTTCGCAGAAACAGGAAGCATTAATAAAATGCTTCCCGTCAGTATGACAAACAAAAAACCCATTATAATAATCTGAAAAGAAGTCAATCTTTTTTTCTCGGATCGTAAAGCTTTCATCTTCATATCAGCCAACTTTCTTAATCAATCTTCAAACTATCCTAATTATTCCTTCTTATGTCTAAAGATTGTATAAGAATGTTGAGAATTATATTAAGATTGTATAAAGATTAAATACAAAAAGGTACATTACCCTATTCAACATAGGGCAACGTACCTTTCTAAAAATTCCATACACGCCTCTTTATTGAGCAATCAGTATTAATAAAACACAAAATATATACACTAACATAATCCTTCCAGAAATTCTCTTGCAGCTTTTACACCGCCGCATCGTTTAAATCCTTCTGATATCTCTTTTACCAAACCCAATGTTGGATTGGTGTGTCCATGTGCCGGAATACAAAACCATACAATTTTCATTATCCTTTACCCAAAATTATTTCTTCATCTAAAACACTAACGATTTGATACGTTTATTTCATATTAGTTCCATGGTCTTTTCTTGTCAAGCCAGCCATTTTTCTTCCAATATTCCTTTTCCGTTTTGCCAGATCCCCAATCATTTATCTGCATCATCCGCATCATACAAAACATGAATCTTGTCTTGATACCCACATGGATATTTGCTTTTTGAATCTTTTTTGCCAGTTTTTCAATATCTGCATTTATTTTTGCTTTTTTTTGTTCGGACACTTGTTCCCAGTTCATTGCCTGGACAGCGATACCATATTCTTTGATATAAGGAACTCCCCAGTAAAATAATGTATTTGTGATATCCTTAATGGCAGATTTCGTTCCCGTTCCCGCTGCTGTTGAGATTACCACCGCCTTCTTTGAAAACATACACTGTCTTGGTTTATGTGACATCCAATATGTAAATGTAAGATCTAAAAATGCTTTCATGGATGCGGAAGCCCGCATACAATAGGTTGGCGTAGTGAAAATCAACAAATCAGCATTTTCAACTGCCTGCATAATCCGGCTTTTCTCATCGTAAAAAGGGCATTTATCCTCATTTTCAATACACTGATAGCACCCCAGGCAGAAGTGTTCTAAATCCTTCGGCAGGAAAAATTCCTGTAC
>JAQXGQ010000093.1 GCA_029006795.1 Clostridiales bacterium
AAAATTGATTATGCGTTTGACGCAGATACTTATTTTCCTAATTTGGACGAAATGCCGGAATGGGAAATTACGGCAGACAGTGAGGAGCAAACCTATTTTGATTTAGAATATTATTTTTATAAGTATGAGAAAAAGAAAGCCGTGCAGTAAAAATGGAAAATTTTATTTTTAGTATCAATGTAACCTTTCCGATTTTCTTAGTGATGGTGATTGGTTATATATTAAAGCAAATCGGGATGTTAAACGACAATTTTGTCACGGTGGCAAACAAGTTTAATTTTAAGGTGACGCTGCCGTTTATGCTGTTCCGTGATATTTCAAGTGTGAATATCAGGGAAGTGTTTGATGTTAAATACGTGCTTTTTTGTGCGATTGTCAGTACGGTTTGTTTCTGGCTTATCTGGGGTGGTGTGAAGTTGTTTGTCAAAGATAAAAGCATCCGGGGTGCTTTTGTGCAGGCGTCTTTCCGCAGCAGTGCAGCAGTGATGGGACTGGCATTTATCCAGAATATGTATGGAACCTCAGCGATGGGGCCATTGATGATTATCGGAGCAGTACCGCTTTACAATATTTTTTCCGTGATTGTATTGACCTTTGAGGGAGAACATGCGGGAGATGAAAACGGCAAAGAAAAAATAAAAGAAGCCTGTATGAATATTGCAAAAAACCCGATTATTCTTGGTATCTTAACAGGACTTATTGTGGCATTGTTAGGAATAGATTTTCCGGTGCTCATTGATAAGACCGTGAATAACGTGGCACAGATGGCAACACCTCTTGCCCTGATTACTATCGGAGCAGGGTTTGAGGGTAGGAAAGCATTGGCAAAAATTAAACCTACGATTGCGGCTTCTATGATAAAACTGGTAATTCAGCCTCTTATCTTTTTGCCGGTAGCGGCATGGGTGGGATTTACCGGGGAAAAAATGATAGCAATTTTAATTATGTTAGCATCGCCGACCACGCCAAGCTGCTATATCATGGCAAAGAGTATGAACAATGATGGGGTACTGACGGCAAGCGTCATAGTTACTACCACATTGTTAGCGGCGTTTACATTGACAGGATGGATTTTCATATTAAAAACGGTAGGACTGATTGGATAATTGATGTATCTTGCCGTAGCATTGATTTTTCTTACGAAAGGATTGCATTTTAAAAAAAGATAGGATATAGTAGGAAAAATAAATTTTTCTGACAAGGCACTACTCATAGTGCAAAAAAGAGGTAATAAGGAGGACGATATGGATATTACAGGCAGAAAACTTTTTGTAAAGGCATTGCAGGAAGAAGGCGTGGATACCATTTTTGGTTATCCCGGCGGAACTGTTACAGACCTTTTTGATGAATTATATAAGCAGGATGGTATCGAAGTCGTCTTACCGAGACATGAGCAGGGACTCATCCATGAGGCGGAAGGGTATGCAAAATCTACGGGAAAAGTAGGGGTCTGCTTAGTAACTAGCGGGCCGGGAGCTACGAATATTATGACAGGTCTTGCAGATGCCCATTATGATAATATTCCGTTGGTATGTTTCACGGGACAGGTGCCCCTGTCTTTGATTGGAAATGATGCGTTTCAGGAAGTAGATATTGTGGGGATGACCCGCAGTATCACCAAGTACGGGGTGACTGTCCGCAGAAGAGAGGACTTAGGACGTATCATTAAAATGGCGTTTTATATTGCTTCTACCGGAAAGCCGGGACCGGTATTGATTGATATTCCAAAAGATATCCAGACGGCGGCAGGACCAGCGGAGTATCCGGCAAGTGTGCAGATACGAGGATATAAACCGAATGAGAGTGTACATATCGGCCAGTTGAAAAAGGCCTACAAGTTGCTTCGCAGCGCGAAACGTCCATTGATTTTAGCCGGAGGCGGTATTAATATAGCAAAGGCAAATGATAAATTGCTACAGTTCGTGGAAAAGACTCAGGTGCCGGTAGTTACCACGATTATGGGAAAAGGTGCTATTCCGACCGGTCATGCCCTTTATGTTGGAAACAGCGGTATGCACGGTAAATATGCGGCAAATAAGGCGGTTAGCGAATGTGATGTACTGTTTTCTATTGGGACACGTTTTAATGACCGTATCACCGGAGATTTGAATGAGTTTGCTCCGAAGGCAAAGATTGTTCATATTGATGTAGATACTGCTTCTATTTCACGAAATGTTGTGGTGGATGTGCCGGTGGTTTCCGATGCGAAACTGGCATTAGAGCATCTGTTAGAGTGGGCAGAAACGAAAGATACTGTAGCATGGCAGCAGGAAATTGCTGCATGGGAGAAAGAAAATCCGTTAGAGATGCGCAGAGACCACGGAATGACACCACAGATGATTTTTGAGCATGTCAACCGTACTTTTGGGGAAGCCATTTATGTTACGGATGTTGGGCAACATCAGATGTGGGCAACCCAGTATTTAGAGTTAGACCCCTGGCATCAGCTGATTACTTCCGGCGGACTTGGAACGATGGGATTTGGTTTTCCGGCGGCAATCGGAGCGAAAATTGGAAATCCTGATAAGGAAGTGGTATGTTTTTCCGGGGACGGCGGTATGCAGATGAATATCCAGGAGATGGCAACGGCAGTGGTGCAGGGAACACCGGTGATTGTTTGTCTCTTTAATAATTATTATCTTGGTATGGTGCGCCAGATGCAGCAAATGTTTTATGGAAAACGTTATGAGGCAACCTGTCTGCGCAGAAGAAAAAGCTGTCCGCCAAACTGTAAAGGTCCTAATGAGAATTGTCCACCCTATACACCGGATTTTATTGCTCTTGCAAAAAGCTATGGCGCTCATGGTATCAGGGTTTTAAAAGAAGAGGATATTCAGAAGGCACTTGAGGAAGCGAGAACTTATAAGGATGCCCCGACCATTATTGAATTTATGATTTCTACGGATGAAATTGTACTTCCGATGGTAAAGAGCGGAAATCCGATGAGTGAAATGATCTTGAAATAGAGAGGAGCCAGCGATGAAAAACAGGTGGATTGCATTATATGTTGAAAACCAGGTGGGTGTACTAGCGAAGGTTTCCGGGCTTTTTTCGGGGAAATCTTATAACTTACAGAGTCTTACCGTCGGAACCACAGAGGATGAGACGGTTTCCCGTATGACGATTTGTGTTACCAGCGATGATATCACCTTTGAGCAGATAAAGAAACAGCTAAACCGTATGGTGGAAGTCATCAAAGTGATAGATTTAACGGATGTGCCGCTGCATATGAAGGAAATTTTGTTTGCGAAGGTACTGCGTATCAATGAAGCGGAAAA
>JAQXGQ010000094.1 GCA_029006795.1 Clostridiales bacterium
CCATATGCCGTTAAGGAAACTCCACAATTTAAACATACCTGGCTGTTTGGCGGTGTAGACTGACCACAATTTGGACAGAAATTATTTCCTGTTCCTTTCTGCGCTCCACACTTTACGCACATAACAGCTTCATCTGTAACATACTGCTGTCCACAATTCCTACAAAACATAACTAAATCCTCCATTTTTTCATTTATCAACTTTATTTTACCTTATTCTTTTGATTCTGTAAATATATTTCACAATCAAAATATTTTTTCTGTAATCATCCAGATTACAGCTGCTGCCACAAGCCATCCCCCCAGCGTCCTGGTTCTTTTTTCTGCCTCTGCATCACCTCTTGCTTCCTTTCTGGTACAGGAGCGGGGTGCCGCAACCATCAACAGACCTGTCAACAGTAATACCATTCGAATCAACTGCATTGCTTTCTCCTTTGCATTCATCAAATCATAATGCCCGTATTTTCCTTGCTCTTTTCTATCATATGCATCAATTTACGGAACGGAATTGCCACCACAAGACCGATAAACAATGAAATTACAAGATAAATTCCTAAAATTCCGATATCTTTCCAGTAATCTAACTGATAAATTCCACCTATCGTCTCTCTCATAGCGTCCATGCCATACGGAAACGGCAGATATTTGTAGATTGTCTGGTATATCTGCGGCAACGTTTGAATTGGGAATGTACCACCTGCTCCTGCTACCTGAATAACCATCACTACAATCGCAAGTGCCTCTCCTACATTTCCGAATGCTACCGTCAGTGAATAGATAAATAACGTAAACACAAAACTACTGACCGCCGCTGCCAACCAGAACAGGAACGGATTATGACACTGGATACGAACATAAAATAAATCGCCCAACACGGTAATCAAGGTCTGTACCTGTCCCACAAGAAAGAAGGTAATATATCTACCGAAATATGCCTGATAAGGCTTTATTTCTCCTATTTCTTCCACCGGTTCTACTTTCACATGAATAATTGCCACCAGAATCAATGCCCCTACCCAAAGAGCAAGAATTGTATAAAAAGGAGCCATTGCCGAACCATAATTTTCAATTTCATAAATCCCCACCGTATCTAAGTTTACTGGAGAGGAAATGAAATTACCAAGCAATTCCGGATCGCTTTCCACAATCTTCATAATTTCCTGATACTGCTCATCCTGCTGCAGTTCCACAAAATCAGCAATCACTTCCGTTAAACCATTATACAGATTTTGTGCCATAGCTAAAGAATCCTGTAAGCTTGCGCTGCCCTGCTCTAACGTTTTCTGGTAATCTCTAAGCACATATTCCACGTCACTGAAATCCGCATCAATACCGTTTAAAATTGACGTAGTTGTCACCATCGATGTGTGCATCTTATTCATGGTATCATCTAAATTGGGTTTTACCGTATAAGTATAATAATCTTTTAAATCCGCAACGGACTGTTTGCACGCCTGAAGCTGCCCGGTAATCTGTGTCTCTAAACGATTGATATCCTCCGCTGTTGCTACACCATTTTCTGTAAGTCCTTCCAGTTCCAGCTCAATGACATTCATCTGATCTCTGATATTCTGAATTTGGGTTTGTGTCTCATCATCCGCTGTGTCTTCCCAGCCCCCAACCGCATTGTCAAACAATTTGCGCAAATAGGGCATCATGGATTGCGAGCCGGTCAGTCCCTTTCCCACCGCTTCCTCATAATTTTTCAGAGTATTCATATCATTTTGGACTAAGGTAGACACACTGTCTAAGGTATTGCTTATCATATCGAAGCTGTAATTTACCATCTGTGTAACAGAATCTGCCGTTGCATCGCCTGCTACCAAAAGCCCTTCCATGCTGTTTACCGTATCCTGTCCCGTGGATACCATAGTATCTAAGCCAGGCAGCATCACCTGACTGGTTTCTACAATGCTCTGTGCTGACCCCATAATACTGACAAAAGAATTAAGGATACTGATATACCCATGCAAATCCTCACTTAATCCGTTCAGTCTGTCTAATACTGCATTTTCAACTGTTGTGCCTTCCACATCTGCCCCTGCTATTGTTCCGGTGACTTTCATCATCACTTCCGCAAGGGTACTGACAAATGCCGCATTCACCTGTTCCTGCACGGTGGTCTTTGCCTTTGCCGTAATTTTAGGCGCAATTGCATTTTTCTTTTCATTTTCATAATAAATGATATCCGGATTTTCAATCTCTCCACCGAGGAAACTAATCATTTCTTCGGTAAATTCCTCCGGTATCACCAAAGCGGCATAGTAGGAATTGTCATAAACTCCATTCACTGCCTCATCCACAGTGTCAGTAAATACCCAGCCAATGGTATCATTGGATTTTAAAGTATCCACCACATTAGAACCGATATTAACAGAAATCCCGGCAATCTCCGTTCCCTTATCCGCGGATACGACTGCCACCTTTAAATTTGAAGTGGCTGAAGGCCCATAAGGATCCCAGTTTGAGAAAATATTAAACCAGGCATAAAGAGACGGTATCACACTAAGTCCCATAATCACCACTACCGCCACTACATTTTTCAAAATTCTTTTTGCGTCGGAGATAAAAATTTTAAAT
>JAQXGQ010000095.1 GCA_029006795.1 Clostridiales bacterium
AAAGCACTCCGTGCGGGATGCGCACGGTTGTGGAAAGGAAAGATATGCTACGCATACCACAACCGGCGCGCAAAGTGAACAAGCCCCTCAAAGATTGAGGGGAAGGGGAGTTGAGAGTGGGCTTGCCCACTTTGTTCTTTACGCGAGCACCGCGATAACTTGAGAAACTTGCAAAGCGTGTTTCTCATAGTTCCATAGAAAGGAAGAAAAGCATGTGGGATAAAATCAGAAAGTGGTTGTATGAGACAGGTGAGGCTGTGGAACTTGTCATGGCAGGGGTGGTAATCTGTGCGATTTTTGTTGCGGCGATTGCGCTGATACCGGAGTTTATTCATTATTGGGATAGCAGGATGCAGGCAGGCGCGTTTCTTGAATTTGTGGATGCAGTTCTGGATATTGTGATTGGTATAGAGTTTGTAAAGATGCTCTGTAAGCCAAATTCGAAAAACATCATAGAGGTGCTGATATTTCTGATTTCCCGTCATATGATTGTGAGGGAGACAACGGCATTAGAAGATTTGTTGGCAGTTATCAGTATTTGTATTTTGTTCTATTTTCGGAGATTTATGGATGCCACAAAAAGGGACAGAGAAATGGAGAAATAGATAATAACAGATACACGTTAATTTTTTCACAAAGTTATAAATATTTTATCAGACTTTCGGGTAAATGTCAAATAAAACTGCATTTATTTGAGTACAAACATTGAAATTCCAAAAAACTGATATATAATAAAAACATAATATACGTCAGTGACGGAGTATATACTATATTTAATCAGAAGAGAGGAAAAGAAATGTTTGGATTTGGACAGTTAATCGACATCCTGAAAAAGGACCCGAAAAAAATCGTTTTTACAGAGGGAAGTGACCCACGTATTTTAGAGGCGGCATCTCGTTTGTTAGCAGGTACATTCCTTCATCCGATTTTAGTCGGAAATGCTGAAGAAATCGCAAAGGCAGCAGAGGAAGCTGGTTTTAATATCCGTGGGGCAGAGATTATCGACCCTGCAAACTTTGATAGAATGGACGAGATGATTGCGATGTTCTGTGAACTTCGTAAGAGCAAAGGTGTGACACCGGAACAGGCAAGAGGGATTCTTTCTCAGGCAAACTACTTTGGAACCATGTTAGTAAAGATGGGGGTTGCAGATGCGCTTCTTGGTGGAGCAACTTATTCTACTGCAGATACCGTACGCCCTGCATTACAGTTAATTAAGACAAAACCGGGCAACACCATTGTTTCTTCCTGCTTTATCATGGTACGTCCTGCAGCAACCGGTGAGAATGAAGTTCTTGCAATGGGTGACTGTGCAATCAACATTCATCCATCCGAAGATGAGCTGGTGGAGATTGCAGGAGAGACCGCTGCTTGTGCAAAAATCTTCGGTGTAGATCCTAAGGTTGCGTTCTTAAGCTACTCTACCTTTGGTTCAGGAAAAGGGGAGGATGTAGATAAGGTACGTCATGCAGCAGAAAAAGCAAAGGCAAAATATCCGGAGCTTCCGATTGCCGGAGAAATGCAGTTTGATGCAGCGGTATCTCCTCGTGTAGCACGTACCAAATGTCCTGGAAATGAAGTGGCAGGTCATGCAAATACCTTTATTTTCCCGGATATCAATGCAGGAAATATCGGTTACAAGATAGCACAGCGTCTCGGTAACTTTGAAGCATATGGGCCAATTTTACTTGGCTTAAATGCGCCAATCAATGACTTATCCCGTGGATGTAATGCGGCAGAAGTTTACTCTATGGCAATCATTACAGCAGCACTTGCATAGTTGAATAGAATAACGTAATTTTAGGGTGTAGCCGATGGCTATGCCCTTTTTTCATGTAATAGGAAATTTTTCTGAATTTCCTATTACATAAAAGCACTCCGTGCGAGGATGCGCACGGTTGTGGAGGGGAAAGATATGCTACGCATACCACAACCGGCGCGGCAAAGTGTACAAGCCCCTCAAAGAATGAGGGGCAGGGGAGTTGAGGTGTCGAAGACACTATTTTTATTAGCTTCACATTGTTGTGCGACAATAGATGAGATTGTGGTAAATACTTAGAAAAATGTTGACAACTCTGTGGAAAGTGTGGATAAGTGCATTGAATATTATGCAAAAAATGATAAATTGACGCACAATTATAAGCGATAAAGGAATAAAACTGGAAACTGTGAGAAACGCACTTCGCGAGTTTCTCAAGTTATCGCAGTGCTCGTCAAATCTTCATGCAAGCACTTGATTTTCCTTGTTACTCGCGTAAAAAAAGACTGCCGAAGCAGTCTTTTTTTAATGACTTGTTGGGTATTTGTCAATCATTCGTTCAATTAATTCTACAGATTCTTTGATACCATAGCAGGCACTATTGATACATAAATCATAGTTTACGGCATCTCCCCATTTTCGTCCGGTATAGAAATTGTAGTACCGCTCATGCTGTCGGTCTAACTTTTTCAGCAGTTTACATGCTTCTTTAAATTCAAGATGGTTGACTTCCATCATACGGCGGACACGCTGATGGAATGGCGCTGTAATAAAAATGCTGATATGAGGAATGCGGTTGTTAGTCAAAATGACATCCGCACAGCGTCCCATTACGATGAAGTCCTCTTTCTTTGCCATATCACGGATTAAATCGCTCTGGTTAAAGAAAACGGCATCTTTCTTTGGAAGACCGTGATAACGGCTGAAATCGCTGATACGGCGTTTGACATGGGTATCCGGGAGCACCTGGTCTAATTTTGTGGCAAAATTTTCACGGTCGGAAATAGAGTCCTTTTCTGCCTCTAAACGGTCGAGTACCTGATTGAAGATTTCCACGTCATAGTAGTTGATTTTTAAAGCATCTGCCAAAGCAAATCCGATATCAGTACCGGCGCTGCCGTGGGTTCTTCCAATACAGATGATAAGATGATCATCCGGGGATTTCTCACGGTGCAGATTTGAGATATTTAACGTGGCTAACTGTTCATCTACAATATCTACAGAACCAAAAGAAGCAGGTATCTGTTCAATCTCTTTTAAAATCTCATTGTACTCCGTCATCATGCGGCTTCGTTCTGTCTTGTTGCGAATGGTACGTGCCATGTTGCCGATTAAGGCAATTTCGCTTCGCAGCAGATGTCCCTGTGGACGGGTATAAATCAGTGTAGCAAGATTTGATATATGGGTATCCTTATCACCACTAAAGGTACGGCCCAATGAGGAACCTGATAACTGGTATACATTGGTATCTAAATCATAAATTCGTTTTGCCAGTTCTAAACATTTTTCATGGTTATTTTCCATAGTCGGTTTCCCTCCTTATAAAAAGAATATCAGCATATCCAACAGGAACACTGGAATCAAGAACGACAGTGACCACAGAAGATATCCGAAGAAGGATGGCATTCGAATACCGTTCTCGTCGGAAATGGATTTTACCATAAAGTTTGGCGCATTTCCGATGTATGTATTTGCACCCATAAATACAGCACCGCAGGAGATGGCAAGTAACATACGTGCCGGAATAGTACCGACGGCAGTGATAAGACCTTCTGTGAAGCCTAAGGAGCCGGCAGTTGTTAAAAATACCAGATAAGTCGGTGTATTATCAAGGAAACTTGATAAAAGTCCGGTTGCCCAGAACATCTGGAATGGTTCGGTGATACCGAGGTCTCCGCCCTTTGCTTTTAGAATCATAAGCGCCGGCTGCATAGTGATGAAGATACCAATAAATAACACGGCAACTTCTTTAATCGCACCCCAGGTAAAGTGGTTTTTGGTACGAATTTCCGGGTTGGAAGTACGGAAAGATAAAAATGCTGCTATAAGGATAATGGCAATTTCGATGATGGATGGAAAACCAAGTACTACTTCACCGAAATGAATGCCGCGTACATTGCCGGCTGCATCCTGAAAAACAGGAAGGCTTGGCAGGGAGCCGCTTAAGATAACAGCAATCACAATCATAACAAGGAAAATAATGTTATGGGCACCCTCTAAGCGGATGGTGGTTCCCGGTTTGCTGATATCCGGTCTCATACCGTCTGCAATATCCTTGCGGTAGTTGCGTCTGTCAAGGAAATAGAACACGGTAAGAAGAACAACCATATTTACAAGTAACATCGGGAATAGATGCAGGCTCCAGAAGAACGGAACACCACGCATAAAGCCCATTAAAAGTGGCGGGTCTCCAATTGGGGTAAGGCATCCGCCGATGTTAGAAATTAAGAAGATAAAGAAAATCATAATGTGACTTTTTCTTCTACGCCAGGAATTCATTTTAATAACAGGTCGAACCATTAACATACTTGCACCGGTGGTACCGATACAGCTTGATAGCAGGGTTCCGATGGCAAGAAAAAATACATTTACCCGTGGAGAACCTGCAAGATCACCCTCTAACGTGATGTTACCGGCAACACAGAATAGACCAAATAACAAGACGATAAAAGTCAGGTAATCGTTTAAAATACATTCCAGTATGGTTTCAGTTGCCATTCCGGCACCGTATTTTACGGCAAATGGAATAATGAATAAAAGAGACCATACAATGACAGCCAAAGGCTGATTTTTCTCCCACCATTCCGGTTTTACCAACGGGAGAACGGCAATACACAGTAACAGACCTGCAAATGGAATGCACAGCCAGAGTGGAACGGTTGCAGCAGTATCGTTAGCACCGGCTTCAGCAGCAAATATGGATAATGGGTTGCATGAAAGCGCGGCAACGAAACCTGCGCAAAAAGCAATAAACCTTTTCATATGACACTAACCTCCGATATCATATTAATTAACACTGTTTTTCAACCCTTTATTATGCTCACAAAGAAAAGAAAAGTCAATAAAAAAATGTCAAACAATGTAAATTTTAGCAAAATTGAATCACTGTTTCCGGTAAAAAGAAAAACACGTCTGGAAAGTTTTCGTACATGGTTGACAGGGGAAAAATGGGATGGTAGATTGTAGGAGTACTTAAAAATAGAAGAAAGCCGTATGGCATACGAGGATATTTAGAAGAAAATGTTTAAAAACAGGGGAAAAGTAAAGAGAGTATTAGAAGAGTACACACTTTTGACAATTGCGACACTGATACTTGTAATAGGAGTTTATGTTTTTAAGTTTCCAAATAATTTCTCTTTTGGAGGAGTGACGGGTATCGCAGTGGTTTTAAGTGCGCTGTTGCCGACGACACCGGGAAGCCTTACTTTCATTATTAATATGGTACTTCTTGCAGTAGGATTTTTGTTTCTGGGAAAGGAATTTGGCATCAAGACAGTTTATGTCAGTTTGCTGATGTCGGCAGGACTTCGTCTGGCAGAAATCTGGTTTCCTATGGATAAGCCGCTGACAAAAGAGCCGGTGTTAGAACTGATGTATGCCATCGTATTACCGGCATTTAGTTCTGCAATCCTGTTTAATGTGGGGGCTTCTGGGGGAGGAACGGATATTATCGCTATGGTTCTTAAGAAGTATACGAGATTAAACATCGGAGCGGCATTGTTCCTTGTGGATATGGGGATTGTCATTGCCTCCTGTCTGGTGTTTGATGCACAGACCGGACTTTTCTCTTTGTGTGGGTTGTTGGCGAAATCGCTGGTAGTGGATAACGTGATAGAAAGTATCAATTTGTGCAAATGTTTTACGATTATCTGCAATGACCCGGAACCGATTTGCGATTTTATTACGAATCATTTAAAGCGCAGCGCTACGGTTTATCAGGCGAAAGGTGCATATCAGCACAATGATAAGACGGTGATTATCACTATTATGAAGAGAAGCCAGGCTGTGGAACTTCGTAATTATATCAGAAGAAGCCAACCGTCAGCATTTATCGTCATTACCAACAGCAGTGAGATTATCGGAAAAGGCTTCCGTGGATTTAACTAAAAAGAAGGAAAAAGGAGAGAGAACGATGCTGATAAGTATACTTATAACAATAGTATTTGGATTGATTTATTTCTATATAGAGCTGCCTGCACTGAATATTCATTCAGCGGAATTTTATACGTTTGTATATTTGCTTTGCATTGTGTACTGTTTTAGTAGTATTTTAGTGTCCGGCTTTCGGGCGAAGGGTGTGAAAGATTTTGCAAAGCATCTGCTGAAAAAATGCACGGTACCGGTAGTGGTTGCGGTGATACTATTTGCCGTCAGTGTCGTAGGAGGAATTGCAGGAAATGTATTTTTCCGTGCAAAATCTTACGCAGAGCTGCTCCCGGTCGAGCAGGGAGATTTTGCCGAGGAGGTAGAGGAAGTCAGCTGGGATCAGATACCTATGTTAGACGAGACTTCGGCGAATACGCTTGCTAATAAGAAGATGGGAGAGTTGTCTGATTTGGTATCACAGTTTGAAGTGGATGAGGAATCGGCACAGATTAATTATCAGGATATTCCGGTACGTGCAACCTATCTTAATTATGGTGATATTATCAAGTGGTGGAAAAACAGAGATAACGGAATTCCAGCCTATCTTTTGATTGATATGGTGACACAGGAAGTTACGGTGCACCGTTTAGAGGAGGGAATGAAGTATTCCCCGTCAGAACCGCTGAATAGAAATATTGACAGGTATCTGCGTTTTAGGTATCCTACCAAAATGTTTTATGATGTGAATTTTGAAGTGGATGATGATGGAGTGCCCTACTGGTGTGCAACTGTGGTGAAAAAGACCATCGGTCTTTTCGGCGGAACGGATGTGGCAGGAGCAGTGCTTGTTAATGCAGTGACAGGAGAATGTCAGTATTATGACATTGGTGAGGTGCCGACCTGGGTGGATCGTGTCTGCAGCGCCAGACTGATTATGGAACAGTATGATTATTATGGAATGTATCAGGGCGGGTTCTGGAACTCTATATTAGGTCAGACCGGATGTACGAAGTCTACCAGTGGATATAACTATATAGCTATGGATGATGATGTATGGGTATACACCGGTGTGACTTCTGTCAGTGGTGATGAGAGTAATCTTGGATTTATACTGGTAAATCAGAGAACGAAAGCAGCTCGTTATTATGTCTGTGCCGGGGCCAACGAAGCGTCCGGTATGAAGTCAGCGCAGGGAGCGGTGCAGCAGTACAGCTATCAGTCTACCTTCCCAATACTTTTAAATATTGGCGGAGAACCTACTTATTTTATGGCATTAAAAGACGCATCCCAGCTGGTAAAGATGTATGCGATGGTAAATGTCAGCCAGTATCAGATTGTAGCTGTGGGCAGTACCGTTGAGGAATGCCAGGAGAATTATGCAGCGCAGCTTACAAAAAATGGACTGACGAAAACTGAGGAACCTGAGCCAGAGGAAGAAGCAGAGGTGACAGGCAGAATTGCAGAGATACGTTCCGCAGTTATGGAGGGAGACACCTGTTACTTTATCCGATTGCAAGATGAGGCAGTCTATTATATAATAAACGGAAGAGAATATCCGATTGCGACAATTTTAAACGTGGAGGATAAGGTGCGCATTGTATACCAGCCGTCAGAGGCGGAGATTTTGAACGGCGTATCGATTGAGCGAAAATAAAAGGGGGATTTACAAGTGAATATTTTGGAAGATAAAAACCAGTGCTACATTAAAGCTGCGTTAGAAGCATGTACATCGCAGGAGAAAGAGGTATTAGAGAAAAACATTGCGGATATCGACTGGTCGATTTTAGAGCATATTCACCGCAAAGAGACGGTTAATGAGCGCGGTGTGTTTGCGCCGCTTGAGGCAGTGGAGTTAGATGAAATTAAAGCACGTGGTGAAGAGTTTAAAGAAATCGGTTTAGAGGCAATCCGTACTGGAAAGGTGGGAGCAGTGCTTCTTGCCGGTGGACAGGGAACACGTCTTGGTTTAGACAAGCCTAAGGGAACCTTAAATATTGGTATCAACAGGGAATTATATTTATTTGAGCAGCTGATTTATAACCTGATGGATGTGACAAAGGAAGCAGGAGTATCTGTTCCCCTTTACATTATGACTAGCAATATCAACAACCAGGATACGGTGACATTTTTTGAAGAACATAATTATTTCGGCTACCCGAAAGAAGACATCAATTTTTTCGTACAGGAGATGGTACCGGCATGTGATTATCAGGGCAGAGTCTATATGGAAAGCAAGACGAAAGTGGCAATGTCTCCAAATGGTAATGGCGGTTGGTTTGGTTCGATGGTAAATGCGGGGCTGCTTGCTGATATTAAGGCACGTGGTATCGAGTGGATTAATGTATTTGCAGTGGATAACTGTTTACAGCGGATTGCAGACCCGGTTTTTGTGGGAGCAACCATTGCTTATGGCAGGGAGAGTGGTGCAAAGGTTGTGCGCAAGGCAGCACCGGATGAAAAGGTAGGTGTGCTTTGTACCGAGGATGGAAAACCGTCTATTGCAGAGTACTATGAGATGACAGAAGAGATGGCTACCGCAAGAAAAGAGAACGGTGATTTGTTATATGGATTTGGTGTCATTTTAAATTATCTGTTTTCCGAGAAAAAGTTAGAGCAGATTGCGGATGCAAAAATGCCGGTCCATGTAGTGGAAAAGAAGATTCCATACATGGATTTGGAAGGGAATTTTGTGAAACCAGAGCAGCCAAACGGTTATAAGTTTGAAACGCTAGTTTTAGACATGGTTCACATGATGGAAGATTGTGTTCCTTATGAAGTAGACAGGGCAAGGGAATTTGCACCGATTAAAAATTTACATGGTGTAGATTCCTTAGACTCAGCAAGAGAACTGATGAAAGGCTGCGGAATAGAATTATAAGATTTGGATGGAGGACTGCGGAAAAGCAGTCCTTTTTAAATTTTATAAATATTTTATGGGGGATTAATAAGACCTTAACGAATGTCTGTTATACTAAACAACGGAGGAATATAGATGATTTTTCCGAGAGTAATTGAGAAATGGGGTTTTTAATTTATGAAGCAGAAAAATGCAAAGGATAAGATAGGAGAGAAAAGAGGAGTCGTGGGGGAACAGGCAGTGGCAGAGGTGCAGGAAGAGGAAGTGATTCAGGTTTATGAAATGATGCCGTTACACAGACCCATGAATGATGATATGGAGCGGATTGCGGATATGAAGGATGAATTTTCCCAGACCATTGACCCGATACTTCGGATGTACAACGCTGCATTGTGTGCCACCACTGCAAGATTAGAAATCATAGAAGATGAGTTCCAATATCGGAAACTGCGGTGTCCGATACATCACATTGATACCAGATTAAAGTCGGCGAAGAGTATATTAGGAAAACTTGAAAAAAAAGATTTAGATTTGACCCTAGGTGCAGCCTGTAACAATATCTATGATATAGCGGGTATACGGGTGGTCTGCTCGTATATGAAAGATGTTTACCTTATCCGTGACCGTATTATGGCACAGGATGATATTTACATTATGGAAATCAAAGATTACATACAGGAGCCAAAGAAGAATGGATACCGCAGCCTTCATATGATTATCCGGGTGCCGGTATATTTTATGAATAAAAAGCAGATGGTGCCGGTAGAGTTACAGATACGCACTCTTGCAATGGATTTGTGGGCGAGCTTAGAACATGACATTAAATATAAATCTCTGTATCAGGGAACGACGATGGATTTTTCTTCCGAACTAAAAGAATGCAGCAGATTGATTTATGAAGCAGAAGAGAAGATGGAAGTGATGAATGCCATGTTAGAACCATAATGGTATTGACTTATCCCTTTTTATCCGTAATAATAGCAATTATGTGTGTATTAGACGGGAATACTTTTCCGGAAGATAATTTTGCATGATAGACATGGAAGAAAGGGAGGACTATCTATGAAACAACAGACAGATAAAACGATAGAGATATTTCGGGATGCACCAATACCCAAGGCGGTATTATTTAATATCATTCCTTCTGTCATCAGTATGATAATGGTGCTTGTATATAACCTTGCCGATACATTTTTTATCGGTCAGACGAAAGATGCGTACATGGTAGCGGCAGTTTCTCTGGCAACTCCGGCATTTTTAATTTTTATGGCAATCGGTATTCTTTTTGGAGTGGGAGGTACGTCACTTATCTCAAGGATGCTTGGTGAAGGCAGGGGTGAGTTGGCAAAAAAAGCATCCTCTTTCTGCTTTTGGACAGGTCTTTCTGTGGGTATCATCGGAATGATTTTTATCTGGATTGCGATTGATCCGCTATGTAAAGTGGTTGGTTCAAGTGCTGACACGGTAGCGTATGTGAAACAGTATCTTCTCATTATTTCCATAGGCGTACCATTTCTGATTGTGGGAAACAGTTTTAGTAATATTCTTCGTGCTGAGGGTAAGGCAAATAAGGCGATGATGGGTATGGTACTCGGGAATGTTGCTAATATTATATTAGACCCTATTATGATTTTGGGATTTGGATGGAATGTAGCAGGTGCAGCCGTGGCGACGGTCATTGGAAACATGGTGGCAGCCATTTTTTATATTTTTCATTTTCTGTCCGGCAAATCCATGTTGTCTATTCATCCGAAAAATTATATGGCATCAGGTGGAATTGCAGCAGGAGTGTTAGGAATTGGTATACCGGCATCCTTAAATAACATTTTGATGAGTATTTCTAACATTGTTGTAAATAATCTGATGGTTCACCATGGCGATATGGCAGTGGCAGGCTTAGGAGTGGCAATGAAGGTCAATATGGTGGTGGTCATGCTCTTAATTGGCGTGGGTACCGGAATACAACCGTTGTTAGGGTATTGTTTTGGTGCGGGAAATCGCAAACGTTTTCTTGGAGTATTGAGGTTTTCACTTTGTTTCGCTGCGGGTTTAAGTGCTGTTATGACCGTTATCTGTTATGCTGGAGCGGGACCGATGGTAAGGGCATTTTTAGAGGATGCCAATGCTTACGAATATGGAATGCAGTTTGCACGTACCCTTATTATTTCCGGACCGGTTCTTGGTATTTTGTTCGTTATGGTTAACACAATTCAGGCAATGGGGGCATCTCTTCCATCGCTGATATTGTCTGTCAGCCGTCAGGGATTGGTGTATCTGCCGGTACTATTCATTTTTGACAAGGTATTTGATTCGGCGAATATGCTGGTAATGGCATTGCCCGTAACAGATTATATTGCTACGATTTTGGCAATCATTCTTTGCATCGTGGCATTTCATAAGTATTTTGATAAAAAGCCGCCAATAAGCACTGAAAAAAACACAAAATAGTTATTGACAAATAACACTAGTTAGTTTATACTAACCAACAGAAAAAGAAATGAGTTTTTAAAAACTCTTTCTTTTTTGGACAGAGGTTAGCTCGAACTAACTTGAGCCATATAGGAGATGACCATGAGCAGGAAAGTGTTAGAGATTGTGGAGAAGATGGATAAAAAAGAATTAAAGACTCAATTGGCACTTCAATGTGCCCCGCTTCTTACGGGAATCAAACTTTCTAATCTCTTAACTGTCTCACAAGACAGTATGGAGGATGTGGAAAACTTGTTCCGTAATACAGATATTACTGTACATACACTCTACCAGACGGAGCATCGAATGACACTGCTTTTATTCCGTGAAAAAGAATTGCTCGCTTACTTAAATCGGAAAGAAGTCAGAGAGACAATACAGCTGTTTGGGTATCAGACACTACGCCTTATCGACATTTTTGAAAAATTGTGTGCCCGCTATCAAAAATATATGTCAGACCATCAGTCTTTTCCACACGAGCTTGGACTGCTCTTAGGTTACCCTGTAGAGGATGTAGTAGGATTTATTAAAAACGAAGGAAGAAACTATTTATACAGCGGCTACTGGAAGGTATACGGAGATGTGACGACAGCAAGAAAAACCTTTGATAGTTACAATGCAGAACTTTGGGGAAAGCATTGGTATAAATTTTGAAAATTTTAAGATTTCTCCCGTTGTAACCGGGGAGTAGCTCTGTTAAGATAAGCATAATAAGGCAGGGAAGCTACCGGAGAACGGGGGATTTTTTATGAGAAAAAAATATATTGAGAAAGAATGGCAGCAGTTATTAAAGCAGGAAGAAAACTTTTTGAATCGGAATGTAAAGGTAAAGCAGTCTAACTGGCAGGAAAAAATAGACCGGTTTGTGCCGGAGAAGCTAAGTGATACGTTAAATGCGGCTTTTTTTAAGGCTTTTGAGATGATTTTTGACAAAGGAACCGGCATCATTGAAAAGACTTACCAGAAAGAGAAAAAGGTGCAGGATTATAAAATTAACGAATATACGGCAGAAGTCCGGGGAAGCCGCAGGGCATTAAAAGCATTTGGAAGGAAAGCTAAGACATCAAAGAATTTTAACATGGCAGTATCCACTGTGGAGGGTATCGGTATGGGTGTTCTTGGTATGGGACTGCCGGATATTCCGGTGTTCTTAGGGGTGCTCTTAAGAAGTATCTATGAGATTGCTGTCAGTTACGGTTTTTCTTATGATACGGAAGAAGAACAGATTTTTATCCTAAAAATCATAGAGACGGCGCTTTCCCATGAAAACGAATTGATGCAGGGAAATATGGATTTAAATCTCTGGATGGAGCGTAAGAACAGGGAGAAAACATCAGAAGAAGTGGACACGGCGGAAAGCGATGATTTCTCAATTTCCCGAAGTGAGCAGATACGCCATACATCGGATGCTTTGTCAAGAGAGTTGTTGTATTTAAAATTTATTCAGGGGATTCCGGTAGTCGGCGTGGTAGGTGGAGTCTCTGACATGGTTTATCAGAAAAGAATCAGCGACTATGCTGTGTTAAAATATAAAAGAAGATTTCTGGTAAAAAAAAAGCAGAATTAAATTTTTCATTATTTTATGTTTGGATACGTATTTCGTATATCTTGAGGGCATCGTAATAGATGCCCTTTTTTTGGGAAATAATAGTTGACAACGGAAAGAAAGAGAGATATATTATAAATACCCCGTGGGGGTATATGATGCTTACCCTTCCTAATAAGGGATGTGCCGACATAGAAACCAGAAAGGCGGGATAAAAGATGCCGTGTAAACATTGTGTACCAGAGGAACAAATAAAGCATAAGCAGCGTGATGATGCTGAGAAAAAGGATTTAATCACGAGACTTAACCGTATTGAGGGACAGGTGCGTGGCGTGAAGACAATGGTGGAGGAAGACCGTTATTGTGTGGATATTGTGACGCAGGTTTCTGCAATTCAGGCGGCGCTGAATAGTTTTAATAAAGAGCTGTTAGCAAGGCATATCAAAAGCTGCGTGTCTGAGGATATCAGACAGGGAAACGAAGAAGCAGTAGATGAATTGTGCGAATTACTAAAAAAATTAATGAAATAGATAAATGGCACGGATATGTAAGTGATGAAATGGGATGGAAGGTGAAGAAGAGTGAAAGAGAAATTTGATGTCACCGGTATGAGCTGCTCTGCCTGCTCTGCTCATGTGGAGAAAAGTGTTTCTAAGGTGGAGGGTGTCAGTCAGGTTACGGTCAATCTGTTGACGAATAGTATGCAGGTAGAGTTCGATGATACAAAAACGGATACGGGACTAATTATAAAGGCAGTGGAGGAGGCTGGATATGGTGCGTCAATCAAAAGCGAAAGGAATATAACAGCAACGGAAAGAAAAATGGAAAGTGGGGATGATGCAGTTTCCATACAGCAGAAAAATATTGCGAACATGAAAAGACGGTTGGTGATTTCTGTGATTTTCTTAGTGCCCCTTATGTATGTGTCGATGGGGCATATGATATATAACTGGCTCGGACTTGGCATGCCGCCTATTACCATGAACTATCTGCATGGCAACGAAAATGCCATCACATACGCATTTACCCAGTTGTTGCTGCTTCTGCCGATACTTTTTGTGAATCAAAAGTATTTCCGCAACGGATTTAAGACTCTGGCAAAAAGGAGTCCGAATATGGACAGCTTGATTGCCATTGGCGCTAGTGCCTCCATTCTTTATGGTATTTTTGCCATTTACCGCATCGGTTATGGTTTAGGACACAGGGATGCGGAAACGGTAGCCCATTACAGCCACGATCTGTATTTTGAATCTGCAGGAATGATTTTGACGCTGATTACAGTGGGAAAATATTTAGAGACGAAGTCTAAAGGAAAGACTAGTGAAGCGATTACCAAGCTGATGAATTTAGCACCTAAAACGGTTACCGTAATCCGAGAAGGAAAAGAACAAGTCATTGATGCAGTGGAAGTGTTGGCGGGAGATGTATTTCTGATTAAGCCCGGCGAGGCTGTAGCGGTAGATGGTGTGATTTTAGAGGGAAAATCCTCTTTTGATGAATCGGCAATTACAGGAGAAAGTATTCCGGTTTTAAAACAAGAGGGGGATGTGGTCGTTTCTGCTTCTATCAATAAAGCAGGACTGATACGGGCAAAAGCAACTAAAGTGGGAAATGATACCACCATTGCACAGATTATCCGCCTGGTGGAGGAGGCGGCATCTAGCAAGGCACCTATTGCGAGGTTGGCAGATAAGATTTCCGGTATTTTTGTGCCGACTGTAATTGGTATAGCCATTGTCACCTTTGCAGTATGGATATTCTGCGGTGCCGAATTCGAATTTGCCATGTCAAATGCCATAGCAGTACTGGTTATATCCTGTCCCTGCGCATTAGGTCTGGCAACGCCGGTGGCAATTATGGTGGGAACCGGAAAAGGTGCGGAAAACGGTATTCTTATCAAATCCGGTGAGGCATTAGAAACAGCACATCTTGTAGACACGGTGGTGATGGATAAAACCGGAACCGTTACCCACGGAAAGCCGGTGGTAACGGATATTTTGTGTGTTGGAGATTTATCGGAAGAACAGCTTCTTATTGTGGCAGGCAGCTTAGAAAAAGGCAGCGAACATCCTTTAGCGGACGCTATCGTGGGGTATTGTGAGGATAGAAAGCTTCCGCTCCAAAAAGTGACGGAATTTCAGGCGTTTTTCGGTAAAGGAATTGAGGGATGCCTTTCTTTAGAACAGATAGCAGGGAAGGAGAATGGAAAGAAATATTATGCCGGAAACGAAAAATTGTTAGAAGAAAAACAAATTCCTATTTCGGATAATGTAAAAACACAAATCTTAAATTTGGCAAAAGACGGAAAGACACCTCTGCTGTTTGCAAAAGAACAGGCATTGATAGGTGTGGTTGCTGTAGCGGATATAGTGAAGGAAACCAGTAAAGAGGCAGTAAGGCAGTTTAAAAATGAGGGTATTCATGTTATTATGCTGACAGGAGACAACGAGGTTACTGCACAGGCGATTAAGAAGCAGGTGGGGATTGATGAAGTGATTGCCTGTGTATTGCCAAACCAGAAGGAAGAAAAAATTTCTGCTCTAAAAAAAGCAGGTCATAAAGTGGCAATGATTGGAGACGGTATCAATGACGCCCCGGCGCTTGCCTCCGCAGATGTGGGAATTGCCATCGGGGCAGGAACGGATGTGGCAATCGAGAGTGCTGATATTGTACTGATGAAAAATGACCTTTTAGATGCAGTGGGAGCCATCCGTTTAAGTAAGGCGGTAATCCGCAACATCAAGCAGAATTTATTCTGGGCATTTTTCTATAACAGTATCGGAATCCCACTTGCGGCAGGACTGCTTTATCCGGTCTGGGGTATCAGATTAAATCCGATGTTTGGAGCAGCGGCAATGAGTTTAAGCAGCGTATGTGTAGTCAGCAACGCACTGCGGTTAAAAGGAGTGCGGCTTTATAAAAAAGAAAGAGAGGAAAGAAAGATGATGACAACAACATTAAATATTGAGGGAATGATGTGTGCACACTGTCA